>CAZECW010000184.1:0-24032 GCA_964510585.1 uncultured archaeon
CCCCATGAGGGTGCCAACATAGACGCCGTTCCCTTGAGGGAAGGGCGTGTTAACTGGGTGATGGCACACCCATTGCTTCGAAGGCTCCCGATGAGCCAGAAGCAAGAATCTCCCGACTTTAGTCGCGGAGAGTGTCAAATACAATGATTGTATTTATCTACTAACAATTTCTTCTTCGTCTCTTTTCTAAGTGAATTTAGTCTTAGTATGACTGAAGTTTTTTAGGGGCATCAGGATTTTCGGGTCCCATGTGCTTTAGCACGACTAGGTTCTCATTTAAGCTCTCATTAACTATCTCCACACCATCTTTCGCTGCTTCAACGGTTACAAACAGCTCATCGCTTGTTAGGTCGCCGTACCCTATCATCATTGGTGCTTCAACCCTAAATTTGCCTATTCTACCGCGCCCCTGTATAACAATAAGGCCATACGCTGCCTTATCAAATATCTTCACACGTTTGCCTGGGTAAACTGTGAGCTCTTTCGCGCTGAACTCATTTGAACCGTATATTACCCATTTCTCCTCATAACCTAGACTTTTGAATTCTTCTGGGTCTATGGCTGGGATGGGCTCAATATAATGGTGCCTTTTAAATTCTGGGTCTATGTTCCCTCCCCAATCTATCATGTTAACAATATAGTCTAAGTCACGATGGTGCTCTTTAGGAACATCTTTCACAAGTAAATCCCAGGGTACGGGTTTATCTTCAAGCATAGACTGGTACATTGCAAAAACATCCGACGCCTTCTGAACCTCATATGTTACGAGTGTTCCCGGGGCGTGAAGAATACCTGCTGGAACAAGCCATCCTGTTCCAGGCTTAAGCTTATAGGCTTTTGAGAAATACAAGATGCCATTATCGCCCATATTCCATCTCTCAATGCACCTTTTAATGTCCTCTTTTGTTGTACCAGGTTCTAGACCAAAGAAAGTATATGGAAACCTCCCTTCAACGATATTAAGTTGTGGCGGGAAGTAGTAGGCCTCAGGCTTTGGAAGCCTATTGACCCTACGCGCTTGCTCCTCCATCTGGTGCAGATGCAGCGGTATTGGACATGAATTATCAAAGAATTTGGTCAAAACAGTCCATCCACCATACTTTCGCATAACGTCTTTTCCAAGAAACTTTTCCCCTAAGATGTTGATCGCTTCCTTTAAGAGAACCTTATTTATTTTTGAACCTTCTTGGATGACAATATAGCTTAGACCCTCGTCCTCAGGCGCCCCTGGGTTATCGGCCTTGGTTGTTGATGCAAGCCACCTCTCGTCAATTCCACCTCTTTCAACTCCTAAAGCATAAATGCCTTCAGGGGCTAGCTTAAGCCGTCTTCCCGGTGAAAGGAAGCTTCTCGGAACCCACGCCGGGGCTAGTCTGACAATTCCTTCACCGCTCCCAAGCGCATCTGAAACAATCGCTTCAACATTCAAGTTAACCACCAAGATATTATTAGTCTTCTAAAATAATATTTATTTATTATTAGGGCCTCCGGGGCGTAGGATGGTGACAAAAATATTTTTTAAAATTGAATAAAAAGTTCGACTCTGTGTGGTTTAGGCCTCCTACTATTAAAGTTAAATGGCATGTTTGTTTCTATATTCATCGATTCCAGCCTAGGAGATAATATTATATCTAATAAATTTTATGAATAAGGAAGAATTAATATTAGTTGGTTTTCCCTATGAAAAATAAAAATGTGTACTGGTATGAAAAGAGCTATCGAAGGAATCTTGTAGACATGCATATTGAAGAGTGGGATGATAGATTTCTGTCTCAATTAGACTCTGCAACCTATGTTAGAATGTTGAAGATTGCGAAGGTTAAGTCAGCTATGGTTTACGCGAATTCTCATGTAGGTTACTGTTATTGGCCAACTAAGACAGGACACATGCATAAGGGTCTAAATGGAAGAGATTTTTTAGGCGAAGTTATTAACTTATGCCATAGAGAGGGGATCGACGTAATTATTTATTACAGCTTAATTTTCAACAATTGGGCTTACGAGCAGAATCCTGAATGGCGAGCAGTAGATATTTATGGGAAAGCTTCAAGGGAAATACCCATCCGAACAATAGTGTCTGGACGTTACGGCGTTTGCTGTCCTAACTCTCCCGGATACAGAAGGTTTGTCTTGGATCAGATTGAGGAGTTATGTCAAAACTATGACTTTGAAGGAATATTCTTCGACATGACATTCTGGCCTAGAGTGTGTTACTGTTCAAACTGTAAAGGAAGATACAAAGAGGAAGCTGGGGAAGAACTTCCTACAATCATTAACTGGGATGATCCATCTTGGATCAAATTTCAGAAAAGGCGAGAAGAATGGTTAGCTGAGTTTGCAGCAATGGTTACCTCTTCAGTCAAAAAGTATAAGCCAGAAGTAACAGTTGAGCATCAATCTGCCACAGTACCCCACACATGGGTGATTGGCGTATCTTCTCTACTATTCAATGCAGAGTGCTGCGATTTTGTTGGCGGTGACTTCTATGGAGGTGCTTTGGAGCAATCCTTCATCTGTAAACTATATTACAACCTTACACCAAAGATGCCGTTTGAGTTTATGACTTCCATCTGTTATCCGGGTTTGCAAGAACACACTACAACAAAATCTAAAGAGCTGATAGAGAACCGCGCTTTTATGACGATTGCTAATGGTGGTGCCTTTCAGGTTATTGACGCTATTGATCCAGTGGGTACTTTAGAAGAAAGGAGATACAAATTGATAGGTGAAGTGTTCAATGAAGTAAGCAAGTACGAAAAATATCTTGGAGGGGAACTCTGTCAGGATGTAGCGATATACTTCAGCTTCGACTCAAAGATTAACTTCGCTGAAAATGGTAAGAGAGCAACGCCAGAAGTTCTTGTGCAGTTCGCCCAGAACCTGCCTCATGTAAATGCCGCGTTAGGTGCCGCAGAAGCCTTAAGAACCAATCACATCCCGTTTGGCGTGATTACCAAGAAGAACCTAAAGGATTTATCGCGTCACCAGATTATAATATTTCCAAATGTGCTAAGACTTTCTGATGAGGAGGTTAGTGCAATAAGAGACTACGTAGTCAACGGTGGAAGCGTGTATGCCAGCAAGTTTACCTTGAGATCGAAGCTATCAGAAATGCTTGGTATAACTTCCATAGAAGAAACGCCTGAAAAGTTCACATATATCGCACCCACATTAGAAGGTAAGATGCTCCTGCCTGAAGTTACTAAAGAATGTCCATTATCAATATCTGATTCACAAATTAAGGCAGATCTCTCATCAAGAGAGGGGGTGATGGCAACCATCACGTTGCCTTACACCAATCCTGATGACGTAACAAAGTTTGCCTCCATCCACTCTGATCCACCGGGGATTCCCACCAATTACCCCGCCATAATCCTTAAAAACATTGGAAAAGGAAAAATCCTCTGGTCATCAGCATCAATAGAAACATATGCTACTCAATCTCTAAAACATAGGTCCATATTTGCAAATATTATAAAAACCTTAGCCCGAAAACCCTTCTCCTTCGAGGCTAACGCCCCAGGATGCGTTGAAATTATCCAATTTAATAAACCTGACGAAAAGAGATACTTAATCAATATTATCAACTTTCAATCCGAAATTGGAGCACCAAACATTCCAATTAACGACATTTTACTAAAAGTGAGAGTTAAAGGAAAGACCTTAAGAGTTATTGCCTTACCAGATGAAACGCCGATTCCATTTAACCAAGACGGAGAAACTGTTAGGATAAATGTCCCAACATTACAGACGTTCCACATGTTAGCACTGGACTACAAATGACAAAAATGCAAAAAAGTATGGCAGTTCTCTACGATCTACATCTTCCATTCGAAAACTTAGTGCCTTAGGCATGTGAGCGTTTATCCAAATTCTTCATTAAGCAACTTGTATAATGTTACGTGTAAGTTATAAATAGTTAATTAGTTTCTTTATGTAAACAATATTCATTGATAGTGCCTTTGTACTAATTTATTTCCAATTTTGTTTGGGGGTATTTACCCTTGAGCGGAGCGAAATCGGTTCTTGTTGTGGCTGGCCATTCAGATGATGCGGATTATGCTTGTGGTGGAACTTTGGTGAAATTTGCAAGGGAAGATGCCAACATTGTTTTGGTGGTGGTTACTCGGGGCGAGAAGGGAACCCTTGACCCCCATATAGATACAGATGCGTTTGCCAGGATTCGAAGAGAGGAACAGGAAAACTCTGCAAAAATACTAGGTGTTAACAAGGTCATCTATCTCGGTTACTCTGACCACGACGTTTTGCCCACACATGAGTTTCGAGCCAAGCTCATTAAAGAGATTTGCAGGTATAAGCCGGACATTGTGATGACCCATGATCCCTGGAAAAGGTATGAGTGTCATCCGGATCACCGTCACACTGGTATGATGGCGATTGAGGCTGCGAGTTTCTCCATGTATTCCACGGAGATTAAGCCCGCCGATCCTCTCCTTGAACCTCACTTAGTTCCGGAGATATGGTTGTTCAACACTGATAATCCCAATCACTGGGTGGACATAACTGACACCATCGATAGAAAACTGGATGCCCTGAGACAGCACAAGAGCCAGCTGGGGGAGGAAATGGCCAA
The DNA here is from genome assembly GCA_964510585.1 of uncultured archaeon. Classification (GTDB taxonomy): domain Archaea; phylum Asgardarchaeota; class Jordiarchaeia; order Jordiarchaeales; family Jordiarchaeaceae; genus Jordiarchaeum. The sequence continues at coordinate 4,595 of CAZECW010000184.1, forward strand.
ATTTGCCCAGAAGGCAAACGCCAAGATAGGGGCAAAGTATGGGGTAGAATTTGCGGAGGATTTTCGAATTCTGAGGCGTGGATTCCCATATTTGTACGAATAAGTTAAATTCAAGGGAAGCTTAGTTTAACTTAAATACGCTGTAACTTAAAGTTTTATAAAATCTATTCAGTAACTATATATAGGGTATTAATATGTCTATGGAGAAGTTGTTGAAGGAAAAAGAGGCTTACAGAGAGTTGAGGTTAGAACTCTTAGAAAAGGCTAAGGGTAAATGGGTTGCAATATTTGAGGGTAGAGTGGTGGTTCAAGGTGATGAATTCGGTGAGGTGGTCAAAAGGGCTTTTGAGGTTACTGGGGGGAAAGTATTTTACGTAACCAAAGTTGGGGAAGAGCAGAAGGTTGAACGCAGAATATACCGGAATAGATGAAACCTATTATCCTCCCTTTCCTTGGTGTTTGGTCAGGATTCATAATCTGGCTAAAACAAGGGAAGTGACTGTGAGAGGTTATGTGGACACCGGAAGCGATGGGACAGTTGTAACCATAGACATCGGTAAAAAATTAAATCTGCACAAGCAACCAGTCACCACGGCTGAAACATTGAGTATTGGTGGAAAACCAGAATTAAGAATACTTTACGCCGCGATTTTTATCGTGAAGAGAGTGGAGGTGGTGGCAGCCGTGGATGTAAGGGATGATGTTAAAGAAGTCCTGCTGGGCCGTGACATTCTTCAACATCTGAGGCTAAGTATAGACTGGAAGAAAGGAACTGTTGACCTTAGAGATCCCTAAAGAAAGTTTAGGGGAAAGAAGAAAAGATCATAAGAAAATTAGTATTTTTGATTTTTATCATATGTATTTTCTAAAATTTGTACGTGTCCTGCGAATATAATATGTCCGCAGAAGAAAGCTGTGGAGTACATAAAAACTAAAAATAAATCTTTTTATCCTTTTAATTTCTCTGTAGCTTCCGAAGTTCTTTTGCAAAACTATAAAAAGTAGAAAATTCCTATATTGAGATTAACTTGTTTAAGAGGCATTTTTAATGGCGAAGAAAAAAAGGAAGACCGAGAAGAAGGAGAAAGGGAAGACCCGCTCATTGGTAACACTGGGATCTGCTTTCTTCACCTATAATGCTGACGTTCAAGCGTTTCCTGTTTATTATACTTCTATGGGAAGAGACTTGGGTACTTCTCGGGCTGCTCTGGGATTCATAGATACCACTAGGGGAGCTCTGCAGGCCTTTCTTACGCCCTTCTGGGGATTTCTAGCAGACAGATATTCTCGTAAGAAGGTTCTAACTATAGGCTGCTTGGTCTGGGGGATTGCTACCATTCTCCTCTCCCTTGCCGGAAATTACACTACTCTTGCCCTTCTAAGAATAGTTACTGCCCTGGGACTGGCAACCATGGTTCCAACCGGCTTCTCACTTATTGCGGACATGTATCCCTTGGAAAGCAGAGGAAAATACTATGCGGTTTATGGAGCCATAGGAATAGTGGGTTTAATGTTAATTATACCAATACTGGGATTTCTGGACGCTCCAAGTCTCACGGGAGGATTAGAGTCAGACCTCTATAGACTAGCAGTATACCAGGCGGTTTATCCCGACACAATGCTTATTCTGAGGAATATTTTACAGCTGGACGCGCTTGCAAAAAGCACACTTTACAATGGGGTGTGGAGAAACGGCTTCATAGTTATGGGAGGCATAAGCATTGGAGTCGCTGGGCTAGTAACACTATTTGTGAAGGAACCCCCGAGGGGAGCTGCAGAAAAAGAACTTAAAGGCGTTGTCACCGAAGAAACAACAGAAAAGTACAGGATAAAACGCAGCGCATTTAAGGAAATTTTGAGCACCCGCACCATGCTGGTAATCATTGGACAGGGAATAATGGGATACTTTCCCTACGTCGTACTCCAATTCTGGTTCATCCACTGGTTTGAAACCGCTAGGCAAATTCCCCCATTTCAAGCCACCATAATTTTCGCAATACTGGTCATGGGCTCGGCTCTCGGTAACCTAGTGGGTGGACTCCTCGGTGACCGCATGGAGAGGAGAAGCCCAGCAAAAGGCAGAATTATGGTTGCCCAAATATCAACCTCCTCAGGAATACCGTTGGTGCTTCTAATCCTATTTGTCAGAATGGACTTACTTTTATACATTGGTATCGCGTTTTTCACCGCAATTATGATGAGCTGGAGCGGAGTGGGCGCGGTTGAGCCCATAGTCTCCGCAGTTAATAAGCCAGAAACACGTAGCACCGCCTGGGCTCTAGAGCAAATGTTTGAACAGGGCTTCGCAGCCTTCGGAGTAGTCATAACGGGTTGGATTGCTGACAACATAAACCTGGGAGTATCAGGAATAGCCATGCAGTGGATAACGCCCTATCTTAGTTATTGGCTCTATTTCGCCGATATAGGGTTCCTTCTCTATATTATGTGGCTATCCGGCGAGTCACTAACACTCGCCATGGCCCTAACAGTCTCTATTCCCTGGACCTTTTGCGTACTCATATGGTCACTAGCATACCGAACCTACTACAAAGATAAAAGTAAAATCCAACAGTTTCTGGAACAGAGAAGGAAAGAAATCACAAAAAGGGATTATCAGAATAGATAATCCATACCTTCTCTTTTTAAACCATATATTAGGGGTTGATAGTTTTTAGAATTAGGTAAAAATCAAAATTTATAGGACTCACACAGTTGGCCGGGTATTTGTGTGTGGGACTTGGTGGATTTAACTTAGTTCTCTATTTTAATCATTTTTGGCATTTTCTTAGAAATAGGAACAAAAAATTCTTGTTTTTACCAATTCAGGGTAAAAAAATGGGAATTTAACATTCCGCAGGTGCAATCCGCCCACAAATCAACCTTCAACTGTGTAACTCCTAATTTATTAGGTATCTCAACATTTTGAAGAATACCTTAATGCCCATAGAAAATAAGATTTGCAGGTTAACCCCTCAAAATTTCCCAAATACTATCACACAACCAACGACGCCCCAGAAAATTTAGACTACAACCAACTAGCAAGCGTAGTAAAGGTCTGCCTAGAATTCATAAAGCAAATAGACCAATCATAAACCCATAATCTGAACGTTTTGAGAAATAGTGGTTGCCACCCCGGGCTGTAATAGAACGTGGGTGACATTAACATTTTTATCTCTCCGAGCATTCTTTTAAAATTGACCAGATTGCCTACTTTGTTGGGAATAGTGGTCAAGTTGCTAAAAACTTCTGACTGGCCAAGTTGATGGATTAGGGGTGAATAAGTTGAAGTTTTCCGTTCTCGCCAAGTGTTTTGAAGATTTAGAAGGTACTTCCAGCCGGCTTGAAATGACTGACATTCTCGCGAATCTTTTCAAGGACTGCACAACCGAGGAAATCGATAAGGTTGTCTATATGCTTCAGGGCACTGTGGCTCCCCCATTTAGGGGCATAGAGATTGGTATGGGGGAAAAATTCGTTCAGCAAGCGGTTTCCAACGCCTCCGGCGTTCCGAAGGAGGAGGTGGTTAACCAGTATAAAACTCTTGGTGACTTGGGCACCGTTGCTTCAAACATTCTTCCCAAAAAGGAGGGGGTTCTAACTGTTTCCCAAGTTTATGACGCCTTTATGAAAATCGCCACGGCCTCGGGCAAAGGCACACAAGAGGTGAGAATAAACGCCCTAACAGATCTCTTAAAGAATTCTTCACCTGAGGAAGCAAAGTATCTGGTTAGGATACCTTTGGGAAAACTCAGGCTGGGTGTGGGAGACGCAACCATAATAGATGCCCTATCGGTTAGGACAGTGGGAGACAAGTCCATGAGGGAGGAGATTGAGAGGGCGTACAATCTCTGCTGCGACATGGGCCTAGTGGCAAAAACACTCTACACCGACAGGAATGCAATAACCAATTTTCAAATTAGGGTGGGCAACCCCATAAAGCCAGCACTGGCAGAGAGACTCTCAAGCGCGGAGGAAATCATTGAAAAAATTGGCGAGTGCTACGTTGAGGCAAAGTACGACGGTTTCAGAATCCAACTCCACAAAGAAGGAGACAAAATCGAATTATTCTCGAGAAGAATTGAGAGAATGACCCACATGTTCCCAGAAATAGTCAAAGCAGCCAAAGAACAAATAAAGGGAGACGCCATAATTGAGGGAGAAACCATAAGCTACGACGAATCCACAGGCGAATTCCTACCATTCCAATTCACCATCCGCAGAAAAAGAAAACACGGAGTAGAAGAAATGGCGGAACAGTACCCCGCAATATACTTCGCCTTCGACATACTCTACAACGGCAAAGACCTAACCCAAAAACCCTACCTCGAAAGAAGAAGCATCCTAGAACAAACAATCACCGAAGGAGAAATCATAAAAATCTCGGAAAAAATCAGAACAGGAGACCCCCAAGAGTTGATGCGATTCTTCAACGAAAACATTGGAAGAGGACTGGAAGGCATAGTAGCAAAAGACCTAAAAGCGCCATACATTGCAGGAGCAAGAAAATTCGCCTGGATAAAACTGAAGCGATCCTACAAGGGAGAACTAGCAGACACAGTAGACGTCACCATAGTAGGATACCTGGCAGGCAGAGGAGCCAGAGCAAAAATGGTGGGAGCCCTACTAGGAGCAGTCTACGATGAAGAAACAGAAACATTCAAAACAGTAGCCAAAATCGGCAGCGGAATGACAGAAGAACAAATGATAAACCTAAAGAAAATGCTCGACCAAATAAAAGTAGAAAAAAAGCCCAAAAACGTCGACTCCCTCATAACACCAGACGTCTGGACCCAGCCCCAATACGTAATCACAGTATCCGCAGACGAAATAACCCTATCACCATCACACACCTGCGGAAGAACCAAAGACCTAGGATACGCACTCAGATTCCCCAGAATGGTAAGCTGGATAAGACAAGACAAAAAACCAGAAGACTCCACCACAGTAAAAGAAATAATACAAATGTACAACATGCAAAAACACGCAAAAACAGAATAAAAAGGGAAAAGAAGAAACAAACCCCTCAGAGACAAGCCGAATTCTGGGGACAATCAAGTTCTCTTAGCTAGAATCACTGCAGCCGCCACAACCGCAATCAATAGAAGAACAGCAACCCCACCAAACATCAAATTCGAAGAAGCCTGCTGACCCGCCAACAACTGACTCAAACCAGTCAACATGAAAAGATCCAAAGGCTCAATTTCCCACACAGTGATCCTATTCTGAGAAGCATTATAAGCAGGATCAACTTCCCCACCCTGATGAACCATAAGATAATTCACCAAGCCCAGCCACTCTGGAATAGGGGTAGATGTGCTCGTATTAACCAAAATCTGGGAAACATACTCTTTTGGATCAGTTGGTAGAGGATGCCCCTCTGAGTCCATCATTGTTACTGCGAACATGGGATACAATTTCCCTATTTCGGGAATTAGGAGCGCTCCCTCCAAGTTAATGCATACCCTGTACAGTTTGGTGTCATTTATTGGGGCGTAGGTTCCATTTTGGAAATCTTGCTCAATGCTAACTATCCTTGAGCCAGGAGGACCCAGAGTAGTATAAGTCAATCTTAGCCCTGAAATTTGCATGAAGTAGTCGCCGCCCGCATAAACGCAAAACTCCATCGCCTTTTTAACATCACTACCAGTGAGGTAGAAACTGGTCAAAAGCCAACCATAATAAGGCCCCTGGTAAGGCACACCTCCTAAAGGCACCACACTCACCGCATCATAGAGCGTTATGTTCCCACTTGCGGGTTCCAACCCATGCCTTATGACACCGCTCGGCACAAGTGCAAAGTCCACATAAGGATCACTGTCTGAAACATTATTGGCCTGCCACCTTATAGCATCCGCCACCAAATCTCCAATCGGAGTCTCACCACCAGGAATATAGCCTGCACCAGGAACACCAGTAGCAGTAGTAGCAATCACTGTACCAGTTGGAGGTATATCCATACCACCAAGATTAGCGTCTATTCCCAATTGATACACTGCAATTAGATCCTTCACATCTTGGTATTCTGCTGTTGTGTCGTTTATGTGTATGGGAGTCCAAGTTCTGACTGTGACTCCTTTGCCGGGAATGTTATCGGGAGTTACTGTTATTTCTAGTTTGCCCAAATATTCGCCATAAGCCTTTGCGTCAACTATGGTTGTATTTCCCACACGTATTGGTGTTGGTGTCAACTCGTGGTCGTGGCCACTAAGTATTAAGTCGACGCCTGGAACCTGTTGCGCTAGAACCATATCTTCTTTCCATCCGCTGTGGCTGAGGCATATGATGAGGTCAACGTCTGGGTCAGACTTTAAGTAATTTACTTGCTGTCGAGCAGTCTCTATTGGGTCTAAGATATTATAATGTCCCGTGAAGAACATTGTGGCGATTGCCCCGTAGCCTATCACCGAGAAGAGACCAATCTTCACACCGTTTACTGTCATCGTTGCGTTAGGCTTTATAAATGCCCCGAGATTGTAAACATCGTTGGTTAAATCCAAGTTGGAACACAGTATACGTGGCATTTTTGCAAGTCCACCAAGAGTAGAATTAGTATTGTTGAGAATAAGTGATAGTCCATGGTCACTATAGTCGAATTCATGGTTCCCTAAACATAAAGCAGTATAATTCAGGAAGTCAGGACTCATTATGTGGAGTTCGGGTGAAGCTTGGATTGGACCAGCCCATGAAAAGGGTGTGCCCATGAGAAAGTCACCGACCTCAAACACTAGAACCGGTTCCTTAGCATTGTCCCTTATATCATTTATAACGGTGCCTATGCGTGCCATTCCGCCAACGGTTTTATTCTTGTAGGCGTCCGAAAGATAGTCGGCTAGGGGCCAGGGTAAGAGTTCTGAGTGTAGGTCGCTGTGGAACAGAATTGTCATATTTACCAGGCTGCTTTTGCTCTGCATTGGGCTGTTGGTCTGTGTTCCGTAGTTGTAGGCTGCTGTGAATATGCCTATATTGAGAGTGCTGGATGTTGATGTGATGATTGGAGCTGCGAGGGCTAGAATGAATAGTGTTGATACTATGAGAGCTGCAATTTTTGTTCTTTTCATTTTTTCTCTCCCTTACCTTTTTTGTTGAAGTTGGGAAGGGCTCGCAGATTAAAACAAGTAGTTTATTCAACTTTTTAAACCGAGCATATTTCATGTGTTCTTTTAGCCCTTCTCCAAGGCTTTATTATGCGTTTATTAAATATATAAAAGTTTAGTTTTCATTGTGTTGGGGATTTGGATTTATTTTGTTTCTTTCCCTTTTTTGGTTGAGGCTTCTAATTAGAGGGGTGGAGTTTTAACCGCTTCTTTTTTGAGTGGTGGGTGAACTATTCCTATGTGTTTTTGACACTCTCCGCGACTAAAGTCGCGGGGATTCTTGCTTCTGGCTCATCGGGAGCCTTAGGAAGCAATGGGTGTGCCATCACCCAGTTAACACGCCCTTCCCTCAAGGAAACGGCGTCTATGTTGGCACCCTCATGGGGGCTGCGTCTTGTTTAGCCTCCTTGAGCCCAAGCCAAACCCTTCAGCTACCAACAACTATTTATATACCATACTTTCAAATAAACTTTCTGGAGATTCATCCCCACGACTAAAGTCGGGGGCTTTCTCGCCAAGGTTTTGTAAAGCCATCGGATAATTTTTAAAATGTGAAAAATGGGTTAAAGGTTGAATTCTTGGTTTCTTACCTAGAAAAGGGGAGAGGGTGTGTTGATTTGGTTAACTTTGGCTAAGTTTTGGGGATAAAACGTCACCTATTCTTTTCGGTTTTATTCCCCCCAAATCTTTTTTAATTTTTTAATTTTTTGAGGGTTTCCAGTATTTCTTCGGTTTTTGGTATGTCGTGCATGGAGTCGCTGTAGTAGGCGTATTTTATTGTTCCTTCCCTGTCTATTATTAGTAGTGCGGGCATTCTTCCCAGTTTGCGTAGTATTATTTCTTGTTTTAGGAGTTTGGCGACTTTTTGGGTCTCATCATAGTATATGGGGTATTTTCTTTTGGCGTATTTTGTTTCCAGTTTTTTGGCGTTTTCAAGCTTGTCCACGGTAATGGGGTATAGTTCGGTGTTTAGTTGCTGGAACTCATTTATGTGGTTTGCTAGTCTGGCGACGTGTCCTCTACAGTAGGGTCAGGAAATTCCTCTCAGTAAAACCAGCAAAACGTTTCTTTTCCCCTCAAAGTCTCGAATGTTGACTGTTTCCCCTCTCGAATTAGGCAAGCTAAACTCAGGGATCCTTGTACCAACCATTTGAAACTTGTCCTTCGTTCTACCACCACCTCCTCCACTAATTTAAAAAAATAGTATTTCATATTCATATGTTGGTTCGATATTTTTGGGCTTATGTACTTTTTATTATTTTTTTAGGCCTAGGATTTCTCGTGCTTCGTCTGGGGTTGCTACTGGTCGTTGTAGTTCTTTGGCTATTCTTACCACTTTTGCTACGAGTTCGGCGTTGCTTTTTGCTAGAACGCCTTTTTCAAGGTAGATGTTGTCTTCCATGCCTACTCTTACGTGTCCTCCGAGGAGTATGGCTCCTGTGGCCATTTCCATCTCGAATCTTCCGGGGGCGCAGACAGACCAGGTCCAGTTTTTTGGGATTTGGTCTACGCAGTAGATTAGGGTTTTGAGGTCGGGTGACATGCAGGAGAGTCCGCCGAACATTACGAATTGGATGTGTAGGGGTTCTTTTAGTGAGCCTTCGGCTACTAGCCTTTTGGCCGTGTTTATTTGTCCAGTGTCGTAGATTTCAAGTTCGGGTTTAACGTTGTTTTCATACATCCAGCCTGCCCACTTTACGATTGTGCTTACTGGGTTTCCGAAGATTACGTTTCTGAGGACTGGTAGTCCCATGTCCTCCCAGAGGTTGAGTGAGCCCATGTTTAGTGATGAGAGGTCTTGCTTGAAGGTCATCCTCTCCTTCATTATTTCGTCCATTTTTTCTGGGTCGACTCTGCCCCCTCCAGTTGTGATGTTTATGATTAGGTCTGAGGCCTCACTCTCCCTTATTCTTTTAACGTACTCTTTTAGAACTGGGTTTGGGTCTTTTGCCGAGCCGCCTGTTTCCGGGTCTTTGGCGTGGAGATGAACCACTGAGGCACCAGCCTTCCTGCATTTTACGCATTCCTCAATAACTTCGTCAATTGTTGCGGGAACATGTGGTGTCTGGGCTCTGGAAATGAATTCTCCGCCAGTAAGGGCGGCTGTTATTATGAGTTTCTCCCTAGCCATAATTCCACCTCCACAATTCATTATTTTATATTATTTAATGGTTTTAGTACATTTATATTATTTCTACTCTTCAATAATTTAAAATTATTTCCTATAAAAACTCAGTTCTCATAGTTTGCTACGAAAAAGCTTTTCATACTTTATCTGAGACGCTTCCAGCGTATAGGGGTTTGCTATGAAAAAGCTTTAGCGTATGTAGGTTTTTTACTCTTTTTTTGGGTGTGGTTCGTCTAGGAGCGCTATTACTTCTTTGTATTGTTTTAAATTTGAGGGTATGCTTAGCTGTATTTCTTCTATGAAGTCGGCGTATTTTTGCGGGTCTAAAACGCTGTATAGGAAGTTTTTGATTTTGCGGGCGGTCTTTATTCCTTCTTGACCGCATTTTTCAACAAGTAGTAGGAAGGCGTCGGCGGAGGAGGCTGCTACTGCGTCTTGGAACTGTTTTCCCCTGTCTGGAATCTTTTCTCTTATTTTCCATATGGATTCGAATAGTTTTAGGGCTTCCTCCATTTTTTCAATCATTTTTTCGCAGTTCATTGTGGAGGCCAAATCTATGAGTGCGATGCCCTTGCCGTAGAGGGCTAAGGCGTAGTCTGGAGCTATTTTTAAGGCTTCATCGTAACTGTTTATCGCTTCCTCGTATCTGCCCAAGTTTCCCAGGGCTAACCCCTTATTGTAGTGTGTGACAAAATTGTGGGGGTTTATGGCTAGAACTTTGTCGAAAAATGCTATGGCCTCCCCGTATTTTCCCATCCTTATGAGTAATCCGCCCTTGTTGTTTAAGGCCTCCTCATCTTTGGGATTTATTTCTAGAACCTTATCGAAACACTTCATTGCCTCTTCATGCCTGCCCAACTGGTCCAACGCTGTACCCTTGTTTGCTAGAGCCACAATGTCTTGGGGGTCAATCTCTAGAGCCTTATTGTAGAAGTCTATGGCTTCCTCAAATTTACCCTCATCCACAAGAGAATTGCCTTTGTTGACTAGGGCTTCCACCGATTCAGAATCCATACACAACCCTCCAACTTACCCAATGCAATTAACATTTATTAAAACCAGTATTTTATCCATAATTTTTTCCAGTTGGGGTTAAATAAGACTTTCCCAGCGCTGAACCGATTATTTATTCTTTTATGAAAAATTTTACCTATTTTTGTTTAAGAATATCCCGGTACATTGTTGATTCGGGATGGATTTCCAGATTTGTCTTTTCGACGAATTCCCTGTATCCTTTATCCCCCAATATCTTTGTTAAAAGTTCTCTGATTCTCTCAACAGTTTTTGAGGCTTGTGCCCCGCAAACCTCAGCAAGATTCTGTATAACTTGAATCATGAGGTAGGGAACATCTGCCCTGAACCTCTTCACCATTTGGGGGGATAATTTTTCCTGGCTCCATACAAGTTCTAGGGAGTCGATAACTGCGCCCACTTTTGAGATTGCTTCTTCACATTTTGAGGGTTTTGTGAAGACAAGGAGAGCAAGAGCCTTATTGAGGGAAGCTTCAGCGATTCCGGGGTTTAGGGATAATGCTTCATCAAACATTTGGGCGGCTTCCTCAAATCTGCCCATACGGAGGAGGAGATTGCCCCTATTGTAGAGGGTTTCAGCGTCCTTGGGATTAACCTCTAATGCTTTACTGTAGCATTCTAGGGCTTCCTTAAACTCTAAAAGGTTGAAAAGAACGTTACCCTTATTAGTTAAAGCTTCCCAGTCCCGAGGATTCAACTCTAAAACCCGATTAAAATAATTTAGGGCCTCCCCAAACCTGTGAAGCTCAAAGAGGGTAACACCCTTATTAAACAGAGCCTCGGAACATTTGGGACTCAAAGCTAACGCATCATCATAAAATTGGACAGCTTCTTTAAACTTCCCCAAATTAAAGAACTCGTTACCCTTGTTGACGAGCTCTCTAACCCTTGAATCCATACATGTGTCGCCTCCAACACAAAAACCAATCGGCACCTTTTACACTGAGTCTCCTAATAAAAAACAGCGGGCACCATCTTCTAAATCATCCCCAAAAATAGCCCCATAAACGTTCACATTCCCGTCATAAATAGGTGCGAACTATATTAAACCCTCTTCTACAAGTTTTGTATAATTAGCTGTTGCAGGAACTATATTAAACCCTCTTCTACAAGTTTTGTATAATTAGCTGTTGCAGCTAGAAACTATTAAATTTGACCCTGATTGCTGAAAGTTAAATATTTCATCTATTTTGATTGATCTCCCTCAGAATGGAAGAAAACGCCGAGAAACATTTCAGACAGAGAGAAATAAATAGCGTATTGGCTTTATGGACTGTGTGTTTTCTTAGTTAATTTTAAATAAAAAGTGTGTTTTAGACTGTTTAAAGGTTTGACCTTTTTATTTTAGAATGGGAAGAGAGAGGATCAATAATGAGTAAGAAGAGTAAGGCAAAGCCTAGCAAGGCAAAGAAAGCAGCAAAAATTGTGAAGCCCAAGGTAGAGAAGGAGTTACCGGACTACATTAAAAATAAGATTTGGCTGAAGAAATACCCTCCAGACTTACCCAAAGAGGTTAAAATACCAACTGACAAGTCGATACCCGAACTGGCTGAGGAGGCCGCGGACAAGTGGCCAAATTCTGTAAACATAATATTTTATGGCAGAGAATTCACTCGAAAAGAGTTCAAGGATTACATTGACAGACTCACCACGGCATTCCAAAAAAATCTGGGAATAAGGAAGGGGGACAAGATAGCCATATACCTGCCAAACTGTCCCCAATTCATCATCGCATACATGGCAGGACTGGCAGCTGGAGCCACAATGACCTGTATCAGTCCACTATTTGTGCCCCGAGAATTAGCTTACCAGTTAAAGGACAGCGGAGCAGAAACCCTAGTAACCATGGACATGTTCTACAACAATGTGGGACAAATAAGAAACGAGGTTAAACTAAAAAACATCATCATCACCAACATATTTGGACAAACACCCAGCGTGCCCGAAAGCGTGGAACAAGGAATATACCACATGACCAACCTAATTAAAGACACCACTCCCGACATTACAAGGGTAAAAATTAACCCCAAAAAGGACATTGCAGTAATTCAATACACTGGAGGCACAACGGGCATGCCTAAAGGCGCACTCCTCACCCACTACAACCTCATAGCCAACGCCCACCAAATCATACCCATAACAGAAGCACTGAAAAAGAGGTTCGGTGAGGAGAGGGTGAGATCCATAAGCGTACTGCCCTGGTATCACATATATGGACAAACCTGCGAAATAGTTGCGGGAAACCTGATAGATTCAACAGCGGTGCTTTTCGCCCAGTTTGACCCGGGAGCCATTCTTGACGCCATTAACAAGTATAAACCCTGGCTCTTCTTAGGAGTTTCAGCTTTGCTCATAGCACTTATGAACCACCCCAAAGCCAAAGAAACAGATTTCAGCTGCCTCAAATATGTTAATATGGGAGCCGCTCCAACCCCAGACGAAGTTGCAAGGCAATGGAAAAAATTATCTGGACACCCGCTGAGCGAAGGCTACGGGCTAACCGAAACCAGCCCTGTAACCCACACTCGACCAGCCCAACTTTTCGGCGAGAAACTGGGAAGCATCGGCCCACCGATTCCCAACACGCTGGCAGGCATAGTAGACCCAGATACCAATGAGTTTCTACCCATAGGTGAACTGGGAGAACTGGTGATTAGCGGTCCCCAAGTTATGCTTGGTTACTATAACAGGCCTAAGGATACCGAGGCAGTCTTCTTCGAGGCAGGGGGATACAAGTGGCTTAAAACCGGAGACCTAGCCCGAATGGACGAAGACGGATACTTCTACATTGTTGACCGCACCAAAGACATAATAAAATATAAGGGTCACAGCGTATATCCCAGGGAAATTGAGGAGGTTATATTTGAGCACCCCGCAGTGCTGGAATGCGCAGTTATCGGCGTACCGGATCCTGAGGCAGGAGAAAACATAAAAGCATACATATCACTTAAACCGGATTACAAAGGCAAGATAACGGAGGAGGAGATGAAGAACTGGATTAAAGAACGAGTCGCCGCCTACAAGTACCCCAGATACGTGGAGTTCATAGACGTTATCCCCAAGACCATCGTAGGCAAAGTTCTGAGACGAGCACTAAGAGAGAAAGAGGGCGTAAAGTCGGGATAACTAACTTTACCATTCCCTCCTTTTTTGTTTAAGTGATTCGATTGAAACTAAGTTCTTATGAAAAGAGGATAGAAAATCCCTCAAGAGGATTTGGAGACATTTTACAAAACCTTGGCGAGAAAGCCCCCGACTTCAAGTTGTGGGGATGAATCGCCAAAAAGCTTATTTGAAAGTAGGGTACATAAATAGTTGTTGGTAGCTGAAGGATTTGGCTTGGGCTCAAGGAGGCTAAACAAGACGCAGCCCCCATGAAGGGTGCCAACATAGACGCCGTTCCCTTGAGGGAAGGGCGTGTTAACTGGGTGATGGCACACCCATTGCTTCCTAAGGCTCCCGATGAGCCAGAAGCAAGAATCCCCGCGACTTTAGTCGCGGAGAGTGTCAATGATACCACAACCTGAATTTTTATGTGGGCTGTGTGAAAAAGGTCAAAATCCTCACATGTTCAATTTATACCTAAGAACAATGCAGTGAGTGGAATTATACATGTTTAGATTTAAAAAATCAAAACTTCCAGACTACGTTAAAAAGAAGATATGGTTGAAGAGCTACCCTCCAGATTTCCCTAAGAAGATTAAGATTCCCAAGAAGCCTTTGCCCGAGGTGTTTAGGGAAGCGGCGGAAAAGTCTGGCGACGTGGTTAGTCTCATTTTTTATGGTAAGGAGTATACACGCAAACAGATTATGGATTGGTCTGATAGGTTGGCTACTGCCCTCCACAATATGGGTGTAAGAAAGGGTGACGTCGTAGCGATTTATCTACCCAATAGTGTGCAGTTTTTGGTGGCATACTATGGCATTCTAGCAGCGGGAGCTACGGTTACTGCCATAAGCCCACTTTTTGTGCCGCGTGAGGTTGCCTTCCAGCTAAAGGACAGCGGAGCGGAAACCATAATTACAATGGACCTCTTCTACGAGAACGTGAAACAGATTAAAGATGAAACTCCTCTAAAAAATATTATTGTGTGTAACCTTATGGGGGAGAAGCTTCGAGTTGAAAGAGAAGACTTGGATAAAATAATAAACTACCATGAACTAATTGAGAGAACCCCTCCCAAACCTCCCAAAATAAAGATAAACCCCACGGAGGACGTGGCGGTGCTGCAGTATACTGGTGGAACAACCGGCCTACCAAAGGGTGCCATGCTTACCCACTACAATATGTTAGCCAACGCCCTACAAGTTGTCCCCATTACGGAAACATTAAACAAAAGGTTGGGTATTGATAGAACTATTGCGATCTCAGTTTTACCTTGGTACCACAGCTATGGCCAAACAGTGGAAATCGTGGCGGGCGCCCTGCTTAATAGTCTTGGCATATGTTTCTCCCAGTTTGACCCCGCCCCCATTCTTGAGGCAATCCAGAGGTATAAGCCTAACACTTTCATAGCGGTTCCTGCAATTTTGATTTTGTTGCTGAATCATCCCAAGTCTCGTGAAGTTGACTTTTCCTGTTTAAAGTACTTTAACATGGGTGCTGCCCCCACTCCTGTGGAGCTTGCCAGACAGTGGAAAGAGTTGTCAGGTAATCCTTTAAGCGAAGGTTATGGGTTGACCGAAGCCAGCCCAGTGACCCATAGTAGATGCGCCCAGCTTTTTGGCGAGATTCTGGGCTCAGTTGGTCCCCCCATTTTGAACACTCTGGCAGGAATAGTGGATCCAGACACCAACGAGTTTCTTCCTATCGGGCAGCTGGGTGAGCTGGTGGTCAGCGGTCCTCAAGTAATGAAGGGCTACTGGAAACGTCCTGAGGAGACAAAGAAGGTGTTCTTTAAGGCTGGTGGCGTAACTTGGTTAAAGACCGGCGACCTTGCTCGTATGGATGAGAATGGCCATTTCTACATTTTGGATCGTACTAAAGACATAATAAAGTATAAGGGTCACAGCGTCTACCCGCGGGAACTTGAAGAAGTATTGTTTACCCATGAAGCAATCATGGATGTTGCAGTGATTGGGGTGCCCGACCCCGATGTGGGTGAACAAATTAAGGCCTTTGTGGTCTTGAAGCCCGAATATAAGGGTAAAGTTACGGAAGATGACATACTATACTGGTGTAAAGAACACATGGCAGCCTTCAAATATCCCAGATACTTGCAGATCGTGGATTATCTTCCAAAGAGCATGGTGGGCAAAACTTTAAGAAGAGTGCTCAGAGAACAAGAAGCCCAAAGAATGGCAGAAACTTAAAAAACGTTTTATTTCTCCATCTTTTTTCAACTGTAAAAGTATTGAAATCCATTTTAGGAGTTAACCATCAAACCAAAATTCAGAATAATGTTTAGGCCTTGTGGCTATGTTGGCTTTCAGCGTTGCGTTCTGTTCTGGGTTTGCGGCAATTCTCTAATTAAGGTTGAGAGGGGCAAAGGGAGTTTATTCTTTCCCGATCAGAATTCGGATCGGTGTTTGTTTGGGTGCTTTGCCTTAATAATGTGCATTGTGGGGCTCTGACCGTTGGTACTAGCAACTTTTTACAATTTTAAGTCGACTTCCTCCCAGCTCTTCTGCATGAATATGCTTGCCTTATTTGAATATTGTTTTTGCTCATCTTTCCAAGAGGGTGTGCAATCTTTATCTGTTGGGTCAGCTAAAGCTCTTCTAAAACTGCTGGGTGCAAGAATGCATCAAGGGATTTCACATGTACCACAGAATATATATTTGAAAACCAGATAGAATAATGTATGTGGCTAGAAACTTGTTGGCTAGCCTAAAAATACATTTAAGGAAACTAAATTAGCAATCTAAAAGTTTTTTCTGTATTTAGGTGGTGTGTTTTATGCCCAGGTTTGAAACTGTCTTGTATGAGAAAAAGGGTAATGTGGCTGTTATCACACTTAACCGTCCTGAGAAGTTGAATGCTTTGAATTCTCAGATGAATAGGGATTTGAAGTACGCCTTTAGGGAGGCTAGGGATGATCCTGAGGTTCGGGTGATTGTTCTCACTGGGGCGGGTAGGGGTTTCTGTTCTGGGGCGGACATTTCAGACTTTGCTGGTGGGGTTACCCTTGAAGATTTTAAGAGGATGACTGAGCAAGGTGTAGTGCCCGAAACAATCATTACACCATACGATTTGATTGATGTGCCTAAACCCATTATAGCGGCGGTTAACGGTGTGGCTGTGGGTTTCGGTATGAACGTTCTTTTAAACTGTGATATCATCATAGCTTCTGAGGCAGCAAGTTTTGGAGAATTCTTCATAAGGATGGGGTTAATTCCAGATATGAATGGAAGTTTACTACTCCCTATGCTGGTGGGGATTCACAAGGCTAAGGAGCTTATTTTCACTGGTGATAGAATAAGCGCTCAGGAAGCTTTGCGAATAGGACTGGTAAACCGGGTGGTTCCCCCTGATGAGTTGATGCCTACTGTGATGGAGCTGGCAAACAGGTTAGCTGAGGGACCCCCGCTGGCCTTGGCGATGTCTAAGAGGCTTATCCATGAGGGTTTCAGAAAAATTTTCGACGAAATGATTGTGAAGGAAGTCCAATATCAAGCCAAGCTCTACGCCTCAGAGGATCATAGGGAGGCTGCCCTGGCTTTCCTAGAAAAGAGGAAACCTGTTTTTAGGGGAAAATAATTTTCTGACCCTTTATCCTTTCTTCTTTTACCTATTTTTCTTTTCTGTTTTGGGTTGTGGTTTGGTTTTGGATGCCTAGAAACTTGTAAAGTGTTTTTTTGAGTTCGGGGAATCCTTTGGCTACGGCTTTGGCTCCGTATTTGTTTCCGTTGGGGTTTCCTTGCCAGTCTATCCATATGGCGTCTATGCCGGCGGCCTTGGCTCCTTTTATGTCTGTTTCTTGGTTGTCCCCCACGTGTACTGCTTGTTCCCTTTTGACGTTTAGTCTTTTCAGAACTTCTAGGAAGGGTTGGGGGCTGGGTTTAGCTTCGGGATTTGTTTCTCCCGCAACTACTAGGATGTCAAAATAGTCTGCTAGACCGGAAGCTTTGAACCTTTTTTCCTTCCATCCTGGAGCGAAGTCTGTGTCGCTGAGTAGGCCAAGCTTGTATCCTTTTTGTTTAAGTTCTTTTAGGAGCTCCGGTGCACCTTCATAGATTTTGGTTGTGTCTTTTAGTATTTCCCAATAAGTGTTGGTTAGTTTGGTGATGAAGTCCGGTGGAACGTCAGTTACATTGTACTCTTTCAGGATTTGTTTCCACCATTCATCTCTGCTCCGTGACAGCCTTTTTTCCCTCTCCTCCTCGGTTTTTATCACCTTTTTCAGTATGGTTTCATAATCTGCATCTATTCCTCTACCTTTCAGGAACTCAGTTATGAGTTCCGCCACCTTCCTGTGGGAATGTATACGATTGCTAAAGGAGTCTACGAGAGTACCATCAAAGTCAAATATTACAAGTTTCTTCAACTCATAATCCCCTTCATCTTTTAGACTTATCATTAATACGCCCTATCAAATGGGAATCGTAACCATTTAAACCTTGCGAGGGGACACATACCAAAATAGTATAAGAAAACGCACTTTCCAATGGAGGCGCGGCAAAACGAAAAGAATCCAAACGATTAGATGAAAAAAGAAGAAGGTAAAAATGGGTTTTGCCCGCCCAAAAAGGATGGTGTAGCGTTCACTAATTGGGATGACAATCCAACCATAATACTGTGGGCAGCAAGACACAAGTATGCTTGACGCACAGAATATTTTGGATTTACCTGTATTTTCCATATTTTAGGGCGGCGTCAAACATGGCCACTATGTTCTGTGGGGGCACATCTCCTTGGAGGTTGTGTGAGGGGGCTAATATGTATCCCCCATTCTTTCCCAGTATTTCAATAACCCTCTTTACTTCGGCCTCAACTTCTTGGGGTGTGCCGTTGGGCAAGAGTTTTTGGGCGTCTATTCCTCCACAAAAAGTTATGCGGTTTCCATAGGTTCTTTTGAGTGCTTCCGCATCCATTCCTTTGGCGAGGGGCTGTATGGGATTTAGGACGTCCACCCCTATATCTATGAAGTGTTCTATAAGGGGGAATACTGCTCCGCAACTGTGAAAGTATATTCTGGCATCTGTAACCGATTTAACCCTATCTATTAACCCCTTATGGTACGGCTTCATGTATATTTTGTATTCCTCAGGTGAAACAAAGGGTGCCTGTTGCGTACCCATATCGTCTCCTAACAGGGCGAAATCGATGTAGTCTCCACATTCAGAGAAGAAGGCTTCTACTATGGAGCCGTGGATGTCTAGGATGGTGCTGGCAAGGTATCGGAAGATTTCAGGATTCTTCTTCATGTCAATAAACATCTGTGAGAAGCCCCGCAGATAGGAGTAGTGGTGAAAAATGTTTTCAGCCATTGTGGGAACCCCCACTATTGCCCTGCTGGTTTTCCTCCTCAACTCTTTAACTTCACTCCTCACATTCTCAAGGATCACAGGATCCTCAGGGTCGGGAGTCTCAAGACTGTCAATGTCTTTAAAAGTAATCTTAGGCTTTCTCAAAGGGCCATCAAATATCTCCCAGTAGTAGCCCACCATTTTAGCCTTTATCCCCCACGCAATGACGACGGTACCATCACTCAGCATTTTGTCCTGCCCACGTGGAGCCCTCATAACGTATGATACGAAGTCAACCCCAAAACGGTCCAATAACCTATCGTCAAACAATGTCACACAGTTTGAGGGCAGCATCTGAGGCTGAGACAAATCCTTAAAGCCCAGATAGTTGACCAGAGCACTGTAACCATATTTGGGACTTATAGGCCAATAAAACGGCTTCTCATAAATAGTATTATTAACCCCTCCAAATTCTATGGGCACCCGATCCGGCTCCTCATGGTTCAGAGCCATCTCGATGCGCTCCCTATGTGATAATTCACCCATATTTAACTACCACTCCCTAACTACTTAATAGCCTTGATATGAACACAATGCCCATCTTGAAATATTTATCTAGAAAATGCTGTTCATAATTTGACACTTGACTATGTTTATTTTAGGGGTTTCCCATTTAGAGGATAGTGGTCGGAAAAACCCTCCGTGGGGATTTTCGGGCGCCGATTTAGGCGACCCCCATTGACACTTCAATTTAAGGAGGGTAACCGCGCCACCC
>CAZECW010000185.1:0-5077 GCA_964510585.1 uncultured archaeon
CCACTGATTCATCGAAAATTTTGGATTTATTTTGCTATAAAACCTTGTTTTTATTATTTGTCTAAGAAGCGTAGCTTATGTAGTTTTTTAAAAACAATTCGGCTAAATACACAAAATTCGGCAATTTGAATTATTAAGTGCAATATAACGGTTTTTCTTGGAAATCAATAATAACCTGTCATTGATTAGCATTTTGGTTTAGTTGCTTTCGCATTAAATATAAGTACCTTAATGTAATAATGATTATTAACTGAAAATTATACGTGTGGTGATGATATTTTGCCTATAGCTTTTGTTTTAATCAACACGGAACCCGCTAATGAGGAGAAGGTTCTTAAAGCAGTTTCTAAAATTGAGGGCATAGAGGAAGCATATATCCTATATGGGGTATATGACATTCTAGCGAAAATTAAAACAGAATCGATGGAAAATTTGAAACAGACAATTATATGGCAGATTCGAAAAATCGAAGGGGTTGTTTCAACTCTCACACTTATTGTGGCTGAGGAAGGAGACTAAAAACTGATATCGCTTTTTTCATTTATCACATGCACCTGTCTAATGTAGGAATAATCGTTTACCATTATTCTTTTTATTATTAAACTAATTTCTCAAATTCTAATAAGAAAAACTTTATTAACTCTTATTTACAAAACAACCTTTTTTCATCGCTTTTAAATCGATGGAAAATTTATAAATTGTAAGTCTCTTTTATAGCAAGAGAAAAAATGGACAATTCAAAAATGTGTGAAATTTGTGAAGAAGGTGTAGTAGCGTCAGAGTGCTTTTTGTGTAAAAGGCGGGTTTGTGCGAGCTGCCTATCACAAAGTATTTGTGTTATATGTAATGAAACCTTATGTACCAATTGCAGAAAACAGTTATCCGATAGGGCTTGCAATGTCTGCGGTTCATTAGTTTGCGAGGATTGCAGTGTCAAAATAAATGAAGAAATTATCTGTTTAAATTGTAATCCTAAGAGGCGTTTCTAGGTGACTTTTCTCCACATAGGATTTGATGATACTGATTCTCCTTTAGGTGGTTGTACCACCTATTTATGCGCAAAAATAGTAGAGAAGCTTTCATCCCTAAATGTAACCTTCATTGATTACCCGCTGCTAATACGCTTAAATCCTAATGTACCATTCCGCACCAGGGGAAATGCTGCATTGTGTTTAAGAATAAAAATCAAGGAGGATTTGGAAGAAGCAGTTAAGCAGATTGTTCTTGAAGAAATAAAAAGGGGAGCGAATTTATCATTCAGAAATACTAATCCTGGTATAGTTTTTTATGAAGGAGAAAAAATACCTCCTGCATTGAAGAAACTCTCAATAAAGACTATGCAGGATATTGTAACGGTTAAAGAAGCTCTAAAAACTGCTGAAACCGTAGGGGCTGAAATCCACACCTTAAAAAGTACAAGAGGCATCATTGGTGCACTAGCTGCAATAGGTTCACTCCTTGAAAATGATCACACTTACGAAATCTTAACCTATAGAATACCCGAAAATTACGGAAAACCACGGAAATTAGACTTTGCCTCTATTAAAAATATGAACTCAGCGACTTCTCCAAACACCTTTTGTAATATTGATGATGGACGTATACTTATCACACCTCACGGTCCTGATCCCATACTTTATGGCATTAGAGGAGAAACTGCAGAAATCGTTTATGCGGCGCATAATATGGTCATCTCCCTCGAACCCATTGAAAGATGGATAATTTTCAGGTCGAATCAGGGCACAGACATGCATTTGCGGCTTATAAAGAACATTTCCCAAGTCAGACCCTACGCATCTGTAATATTGGATGGTGAAGTTTGCGGAAAACCAAAAACGATACCCGGAGGCCACATAATTGTGCAGATAAAGGACTCGACCGGAAAAATCGATTGTGCTGCCTATGAACCCACAGGGCCATTCCGAGAAGTAATAAAACACCTAATTCCCGGAGACCAGGTGCGTGTATATGGTGGTGTGCGCCCCGCTTCCAGTCTTCATCCACTCACAATTAATTTGGAAAAAATTGAAATTCTCAAACTGGCGCCATTATTCGTTAAATCTAATCCAAAATGTACCATGTGCGGAAAGAGTATGACCTCTATGGGAAAAAATAAAGGTTTCAAATGCAAGAAATGCGGGTTAAAATCTAGTATTTTTGAAAAATCTACTTTAGAGGTTCCTAGACCCCTTTCCGAAAAACTTTATCTACCTCCACCCCGAGCTCACCGTCACTTGACCCGCCCTAAAGAACGCATTGGCAAATCATCAAAAAAACCAGAAACTATGTTTATACCCTGGCACTACCCATGAAACCTTTTTTATTCATAGTTCCTTTAGTTTTTGTCTAGCAGCAGCGATTAAAATCGGAAAGGCTACAGTTACATCCGCTATTAAATCCACGCTTTTCGCGTTACTTTTCAATTTGCCCCACGAACGTGCTTCATCCAGAGTTGCTCCGCTTAGCCCCCCCGACTCTGGTCTGTCAAGAGTTATTTGGATAGCATAATCAAATCCTTTACCCGTAATGAGCATAGTCTGGAGAATGTGATTTTTAGGAACACCACCACCTAAAATTATGGCGCCACTTTTTTTACTTTCATAAGCTAAGTTTATGATTTGGTGCAGGTCCTCAAGTATGTTTATTTTTAATGGATTTAATTGGGAAAAAAGCCATGCCTGAAGCCCAAGAATAGAATCAGTTATAGCCGGGCAAAATATCGGAACTCCCTTATCTGCGGCTACCTTAACAAAGGATTTCCTATCATTCAGCCTCTTTCCAATTTCATTTATAAGTTCATATACTGCAATGCCCTCCCTCCTTTTTTCAACGTCTATATCCCTAAAGATCTGTTGTATCTTTTCTTCAAATTTCATGAATGCTGCATCAGAAACATATACATCATAAATTCGATTAATCCCTCGCTTTCTAAGATCGGCGTCATTTCCTTCTATGCCCTTTTGATGCTGCCCGCCAAAAGCCTCAATTAAGTCATGAGTTATGTTTGCTCCTGTACTAACAATAACATCTACAAAATCTTCCTGAATCAGGTCTGCAAATATCTGTCCTAACCCTGCGGGCACCAGAGCGCCTGCAAGCCCCAGGAATACTGTGGTGTCGGGGTCGCTCACCATTTCGACAAATATGTCCAAAGCTCTAGCCAAGCGACCCGCACAAAAAACTCCTGCTGCGTCCATCTCTTTAACAAGATCCAAGACACTCATATTTTCGTCTATTTTCATGCGTTCCACTTTCACTTCATATACCCCGAATTAGATTGACTCCAACATCGCCATTTGTTTTTTTCGATAATGTACTTCAAATTTAATCCTAATAACTTGACTTCGATATGTCTTAGTATTTTATTAAGGATAAAATGTTAGGCTTGGTGCTCACTACGTTTTTCGTTCACTTTAATTACGTCCAACTGTAAACATTTTGCTTCTGTATTCAGTATAGAAGATACGCTTGGCTTCGTGCGTCCCTCGTCACCCGAAATTAGCTCCTTAATGTATAATCCTCCTTGGCCTTCAATAATTAACTCCAACCTATTTGAATCCAGTATTTTATAGTCTACCCTGTAAACCTTTTTTGCTCTAACCAGGTTTGCCCTACGATGTGTCACTCTCTTTGGGGTTTGTTGATGTATGATCTCTCCTGTAAGTTTAGTCTTTAATAGTTCTAGCTTTTCTAATGGTACTTGATCTTTTAGTTCTACCAATGCACAGTAGGTTTTGGTAGAGATTTGAGACATCGCCTTAATATTTCTAACTTCATCCTTATTTGAAAAACTGAGGTCCATTACCTTTACTTTTCCTTCAGAGTAGGTATTGATTATATTTTCCAACTCTTTTAGGTCTATATTTCGCTTTTTGGGGTTTTTAATTTCTAAGACAAACCGACGCCCACTTCCCAACATTCTGGCGTCAATATCCTCTCTACCTGCTCCATGAAATTTTGATTCCTCTCCTCCCGTGATTTCAAGTACTGGTTTAGCAATTATTTCTTCCACCGATTCTTGGTACATTTTACCCGTGCCCCCGCATCTTTCACATCCTTTTCCGCGACATTGCCGGCATGGCCATTTAGTTTGAGGGATACCTCTCTTAAGTTTCAAGTATCTCCCCGAAATATAAAGAGGATTAACCTCAATCGATATTGAAAAGTCTTCTAAATCCAAAACTACTAGTATATCTGGTCTATTAAACTCAGCCTTTTTGCCGGTAATTACTGTTAACATCTTACCAATCTCGCGATTTATTTCCGCCTTTAAGGCCTCACCAGTGCTAATTCCAAAAGTCGCCCTCAAAGCATCCTCCTTTTCAGAAATTCGGGGCGGAACCTTTGATCCTATAAGGAAGTTGTTAAACTCATATTTGCCTACCTCTGAAGCAATTTTCCTTGCGATTTCCTCCTTTTTGGAAAAAATATTTTCACAAATTTCACATTTTCCTTCTATTCTGAGTTCCAAGCCCATTGATTGAAGAATCCCTAATGCGGGAGCAAAAAAACCGTTAACAGCTACAGTTCTTAATAAGCTCTCTCCCCTAACTTTGTCCTTCGTGAAAAATTCATGGCCCATTAGCGTTAGGATCGTCTTTATTGAACGCCCTCTTTCTTCATTACTAAGTCCTGTTCCCAATAAAGCAAATTGTCTTCCCAAGCAGTTATTGCAAAGCTTATAAGCTTTTAAAATTTCCATAGCCTGGTCAATCAGTCCCATTGTTACCATTACCCCACAAAGTGTCTAACCAGTTTTGTACCATAATAATGAAATTATCAACTGGACTATTACCACTAAAAAGTACTTCCATATATCCCTGCTCAACTAGTTTATTCCTCATAAAATCAGGAAACGGATATTCAAGCGGTACAATACAATTTATACTCCCTTTAATAATTATCTCTTCAATATTCCTTCCCTTTAAATTTGGGAAGATTACCTGTTCCGCATCGATATTTCTAAGCCTATCAACTAAATCAACATAATCTTCGAAGATATAAGCCCCTCGCTTCGATAAAACCTTTTTATTCTTTTTATTATTTAGTTTCTTTACTTCTCCAAGTACCTTCATTA
>CAZECW010000186.1:0-2731 GCA_964510585.1 uncultured archaeon
GGAGTGAAGTATGGCGATGTCTGAGTTTAAAAAGCGGCGTGGATTAGATGGTGGGAAAATTTGGGGTTCACCTGAGTTAGCCACTCTTCTTGAGACTCTTAATCGGAAGGGGCTGCTTAATAGAATTACTTTCTTGGACAAAAATAATTTACTAATTCATATTTCCTCCAGCAAGATATACCAACCACTTTTTAAAAAGTATGAAAAAAGGGTAATCTCTGCAGACGAGCTTTGCGATGATTGTATTTATGAGTGTTATGGTAATCATTGCCCCATAGCGCAGAAATCGAGATTTGTAACCAGATGCAAATACCATACCCCAACAGAATAAAACAAGATAAAATCCGCAGAATTCCACACACAGCAAAATAAAAGGCCACCACAAATTTTTGCCACCACCTGCAAACTAAAATCAAACGACAATAAGTTAGGCCAGTAGGGCTATGTGATTTTTGTAGATTCCCAAAAAAGTGTTTTCAATGTATTTGCTTCCTACATCGTCTACCATAAGAATTAAAGCGCACTAAACATTCCCATGGTCAGATGTAGAATGGTAGCCTCCCAGCAGCGTCTCAGCCTTGGGAAGTTTCGGACAAAGTTTTAGGGGAAGAAGTTAAATAGCAAGGGGCAGGAGGATAAAAGAAACCAAAACACTAAACGCCCCCATCAATCTTTAATACCAGAACCCAACTCCTCCTTTAGAGTTAACGATAGATATACACTTGCATTTTTTAGGTGGGGGCAGGCTGGCCTAAGGTCTTCTTACCCTTATTCTGTCTTCCCCCACAACTATGAACTTACCTTTTACAAAACCTTGGCGAGAAAGCCCCCGACTTTAGTTGTGGGGATGAATCGCCAAAAAGCTTATTTGAAAGTAGGGTATACCAATAGTTGTTGGTAGGGTTTGGCTTGGGCTTAAGAGGCTAAACAAGACGCAGCCCCCATGAGGGTGCCAACATAGACGCCGTTCCCCTTGAGGGAAGGGCGTGTTAACCTGGTGATGGCACACCCATTGCTTCCTAAGGCTCCCAATGAGCCAGAAGCAAGAATCTCCCGACTTTAGTCGCGGAGAGTGTCAAATCCACTGTCCTGAATACCTTTAATAGGATTTTGAATCTTTCTTCTGCATTTGTGGTCAATGTTTTCAAGAAGATTACTCCACTTGAAGGTTTTCTGAGGACAAAAACAAGTTTTCCAAAATCTCTATCGTCAGTTATTAGAATTCTCCCTTCTCTTTCTGCGAATTCTAAAACGTCTTCATCGCTAGCACTCTTTAAAACTTCACCAACGTAGAGGGCATCATAAATAGTGGCTAGTAGTTTTGCTAGTCTTTTACCCGTGCTTTCATCCACTAGAAACTTCATGCTCACCCTTCACAATTGGTATTATGTCTTCCCCCCTAACAATTTTCTCTGCGTATTCCAACGCAGCCTTTACTTTTTCCTTTGTTAGGTTCGGGTATTCCTTTATTATCTCTTCAATGGTCATCACATCAGCAATCCTCTTTAATATAACATCCACTGGGATTCTTGTGCCCTTAATTATTGGCTTTCCAGCCATTACCCTTGGATCTACTATGATCTCCTCCATGGAAAACCGCCAATAATGATGAACCAATACTATTTAAATATTAACAATTGTCTCCTCCTCAGCTAAAGTCGCGAGATTCTTGAACACAGCTTCTTTCACTGCTCTGGAACACATCTGTGGCAGCATTTGTCTGCCTTACTGGTCTTGCTACCAATATTTTTATAATGTTCTGGCTCTGGTTCTTCATTAATGAACTCAGTTATTCTCTTTGTTAATGCACCCCACAGGTTACGCCCTGGAATAAAGTAGCGAGTTTGTGAAACCACAGAACCTTTGAGTGGCAAATAGGCAATGTGGATTGGAGTTTTTAATTTGAACACAATGTTAACTCTCCAAATTCCTCTCACCTCTCACTTCTGCGTGATATAAAGCATAGGTTGAATTTCGTTCAAGAATCTTAACAATTCTGCTGATAGTTTTAATAACAAGTTGATTAAAAAGTATCACTTTTTTTCTACAAAGGTTAATTTGTGTTCCCCTAATAACCCCCCATTCCATCCATATCCAACTCCGCCTCTGTCGTAATCTCCAAGGAAATAAGGTTTTTTAGAACTATTAAGCCTACTGTAACAAAAGGAGCATAAGACTTATTATAATGTGGCAATCTGGAGTATAAATCTCCTCGCCCACCCAGTGCATCCAAACAGTTCACAAGCACCGCAATGTTTTTTCCTTCCCATTATGAATTCGTTGGATCGCAAGCATATCCCCCAATCCTCTTAAAGCCTCATACCACCATCTCAAACTCCCAGCTGTTCCTGTCTCTCTCAGAGTCTCGCATTTTCTATCCTCATCCTCCACCCATAGGTTAGAGCTTTTTTGACTGTAAATTCGTTCCTTTCCTTCATTTTACCCCCTCAAAATTTTGTTTGTATCACTCCCAAATACATCCACCACCTTTACCATCACCTGATACTGGCCAGCAAAACTATATTTATGCTTGGCTTCATCCACTTTGGATGTTGTGTTTGACCCTATTACTGGCTGATTATGGGTTTCAAATATTTGCTTGGTGGTTTAGTTTCATTGGTGATTTTTGTGGGTGTCATATACTATTTATTGTTTTTTTGGCGGCAAATCCTTAAATTAGTGTATTCTTTTGGTAATTATTAGCTGTTTGGTGATTATATGTTGTGGGTTC
>CAZECW010000187.1:0-105153 GCA_964510585.1 uncultured archaeon
CTTTTTCTAATGAATTTATTTAATTTTCTTAAATTTTTTCAAATTAACAATGTGAAATTGCAAAAAATTCAAAATAATATATAAATAAATTAAAAAAATAAGAATTATGCAACACAGCATCCCTAAACTGTTCACCGAAAAAAGAATTTCTAATTAACAATTATTTGGAAAACTGTTGATGGCACATAAACTTCAAAATAACTTTTTTATTCCGCCTTCCCCATTCTTTCCTTCTTAGGTATCACTATTTTCTCCCCCTTCCCTCCCACCGCCTCCGCTTTTCCATCAAGAAACATTGCCGCTATTATACAGCATACTGTTGCATCTAGCTCGTGTTTGGTTCGGGGCCTATGTTCAAACCTTACGAATCTCTCCAACTGGTTCTCGTTAACCTCCATAATTTTGTAAAAGGCGCCCGGAAAAACCTCAATCACATTACCTAACCTTGCTTTTAGCTTTATTGCTCTCCAGGTCAGCTCTTTTACAAAATTTGGAGGAAACACCTTAATCCCTCTACGAATGAGCTCCTTATCCGCCTCTCTATAACCCTCACTATAAGTAAGCGGTGCATCAATAGCTACAAGGTCCGGATACGCTCTGACAGTGCTACTAATTATTTGTATATCGGTGTAAACTATGGAAGTTACTACGTATCCATCATCATAAAGGGCGAATCCTGTGGGGTTCGTCTCCTTTGAAGCAAGATCAAGACCCACTATTACTACCAACTTTGATACAACCAGCTTAACTATTATCCAAGTTTAAAAGGCGCTGTTATAGAAACTACTTGTTCCTTATCAACACACAAATATATGACTTTTGCATTTTAACAGTAGGAACATGTTGAAGAATTTGGGTGTAATCCTTGACCGTCTACGAAGCGGGAATTATGCGCAATGGTCTTCTGCTGGTTTTTAGGGAGTACCACGCCACATCTAGTGTGGATCAGGATTTGAAGAGCGCTCTTTTTTCGGCTCTTGAAATAGCAACCCGTAGCACATTTGGAGACAGTTTGGACATCATCCAGCTAAAAACTTTAAGCATCATCTACTATAAATCTCCTAAAAATGAGGGAAAATTCGTAGCATATGCTATCTGCGACCGCAACACAGATTTTAAACTTCTGAAAGAAATCTTACATAACATTCTTGACACATTCTTAGAAGAATACGCAGAAAACCTCGATTCTCCAATAAGAACATACTATGATGGTTTCAGAAACAAAATAGATTCCTTTTTTAAAGATCTATCCGAGAAGCCGGATGAGCGAGCAAAATCACTCTTCGGCTAAAATTACGAGTGGACTACCGCCTTCCTCTTTTACCTTGATAAGTTTCTCTGCTTGGCCTAAATTGTGCGAATTCATTAATTTTTAAAACGACTTAAAAATTCAAAAAATAAACATTAACCATTAAGGGATTCAAGTGAGAACATAAGCATACCGAAAAATTATGCAATAACGAAACTTGTAATTCCAGAATACCGAAAGATTCCATAATGGGAAAAATTAGCCAAACAATATTACCATAATTTCATATCTCTGGATAAAGGCAGATACTTTTAGGGGAATAGTAAATTTTTTCAAATTTGCAGTTAACTTTATTACCCCTTCCAATGGAATGTTCCCATTCCCTTCTAATTTTTATATAGACCCTTAACCCTAAAAATGGTGTACAAGACTTGGGAGTCAAACTGGAAATGGAAAACGATTTGCATCAGAGAATAGTTCAAGCCATATTGGAAATTGATGAGGAGGAAACATTAAAGCTCACGAGGAAATCGCTTGAAAAGTTGCCACCCGAAAAAATAATTTCTGCACTATCAGAAGGTCTGAGGCAGATGGGAGACCTTTTCGAGAAAGGACAGAGGTTTATACCTGAACTAGTGATAGCCGCAGAATTTGTCGACAAGGCTTTTAAAATTCTTGAACCACACCTACCCCAACAAGAGGAAGGAAAAGCTGGCAGCTGGAGAGGCGTGAAGGTAGTTATGGCAACCGTGGAG
Source organism: uncultured archaeon (assembly GCA_964510585.1). Classification (GTDB taxonomy): domain Archaea; phylum Asgardarchaeota; class Jordiarchaeia; order Jordiarchaeales; family Jordiarchaeaceae; genus Jordiarchaeum. The sequence continues at coordinate 2,005 of CAZECW010000187.1, forward strand.
GGAGACATCCACGATTTGGGTAAAAACCTTGTCTCCACCATGTTGTCCGCCGCCGGTTTTCAGGTAATCGATCTGGGTAAGGATGTCAGCGCTGAAACTATTGTTTCCAAAGTTGAGGAAACCGAGGCACAAGTTGTAGGTCTATCCGCTCTACTAACAACTACTATGGCCCACCAAGAAGAGGTGATAAAACTACTAACAAAAAGGGGAATGAGGGAAAAGGTGAAGGTGATTGTAGGAGGCGCCCCCGCCTCCCAGAACTGGGCAGAACAGATAGGTGCCGATGCCTACGCTGAGAACGCAATGGAAGCCGTGAGAAAAGTTAAGGAGCTCCTTGGAGGCGAACCCTAAATGGAGGAAACCACTGCTCAGCGTCCCACCATAAGTTTATTGCAAGAGGAAAGCATTAAAGAGATTATATCCTCTGCCCTAAGAATACTTGAGGACCCGGGAATTGAAATCGACAACAGCGAAGTTCTCAACATTTTAAAACAAAATGGAGTGAAGGTTGATTTAGAAAAGAAGAGAGTCAAGCTTCCCGAAGATCTTGTTAAAAAATGTGTAAAATCTGTACCCAAAGAAGTTAAACTATACAGCCGTGATGGAAAACAAGCCCTCCTTTTGAAGGGTAATAATGTTCACTTTGACCCAGGGTCTGCAGCAATAAACATTCTTGACCATGGAGTTATCCGAAAGCCAGTATCCAGTGACCTTGAAAAATTTGTACGCCTCGCAGACTTTCTTGAATTTATTCACGCCCAGAGCACCGCACTAGTTATAACCGATGTTCCAGAGAGATTCGTGGATAGATACCGCCTGTACCTCGTTTTGAAAAACTCCACTAAACCTGTAATCACAGGAGCCTTCACAAAAGACGGAGTCCACGAAATGAAGAAATTACTAGAAATAGTTGGAGACAAGGATAACGTGGCAGAAAAACCTATGGCAGTCTTTGATGTCTGCCCAACGCCGCCTCTTGAGTGGAGTGATATAACCTCACAGAACCTAATCGACTGCGCCAGATATGGAATTCCCGTAGAAATCGTTTCCATGCCTCTGGCTGGTGCAACAGCCCCAGCCACCCTTGCGGGCGCTATTGTTCAACACACCGCAGAAACCCTGAGCGGAATAGTAATCGCCCAGCTTGCAAATCCAGGAGCGCCTTGTATCTATGGTGGATCCCCAGCAATTTTTGACATGCGACAGGGTACAACACCTATGGGTGCAATAGAAACCGTTATGATTGACTGCGCTTATGCACAAATTGGCAAGTATTTGGGTCTGCCCACCCATGCCTATTTGGGTCTGAGTGACTCGAAAACCATAGATTCGCAGTCAGGATTCGAATCAGCACTGGGAATAGTTTTGGGAGCCCTAACTGGAATAAATATGATCTCGGGTCCCGGCATGTTGGATTTTGAGAGTTGTCAGAGTCTAGAAAAACTTGTGATTGACAACGAGATTTGTGGGATGGCATTGAGAATGATTCGAGGAATTCAGGTTTGTGAGGAGACCCTTGCTGAGGAGCTAATTAGAAATATGGGGCCTGGGGGACATTTCCTGAATTCGAGACACACTCTTAAGTGGTTCAGAACTGAACAATTTCTACCCTCCGCCCTTATTGATCGGTTAACAACTTCCCTGTGGCAAGAAAAGGGATCCAAAAACATTTATCAAAAAGCCAGAGAAGAAGTACAAAGGATACTTTCTGAACACAAGCCGGAGGCCTTGCCCCCCGACATAGAAAAAGAATTGGATAAAATGGCGGAAAAGTGGAAACCCCAGAAATAAATAATCCAAAGGTACCTATCCTATTTCTCTAGTTGCTTGAACCATACGCACTAGCTTTTCTGTTGCTACCTTGTCGTCCTTTAATCCTCTTAGGCCGCAGTCGGGATGCGCAATGATGTTTTCTTCTCCCACAAGATTAATAGCTTTTCTTAACACTTCCACGATACTTTGCACATTCTCTAATTCGGGGGTATCGGAACGTACGCATCCCACACCCAACTTCTTTTTTGCCTTCACCAGTTTGTCCTTTGAGATAACTGAGAAATTTTCTGGATTGCCAGCAAAAGCATGGCTCAAAATGTCCACTGGAAAATCAAGTAGAGTGTCAAATACTTTGGTGATATTTCCACAAACATGAAGGTGAACTGGTTTTTTTATGTCCTTTCTCGCTATTTTTATGGCTTCTTTGGCCAAATCCATGGGTGCACCGACGCTGTAGTAGGGTTCGTCTATCTGTATTGCATCAACCCCAGCTTCCAGTTGCAGATGTGCTTCGGTATTTACAAATTTTCCCATGTCTCTGTATAATTCTGGGTCTCTGTATCCCTTGTAGTCTTTTGTTTTGAGCAGCCCACTCATAATCATTGTAACTGGCCCGGTTACTATTCCCTTCAGCTGGGGCGCTTTTTCACCGTATTTTTCTTTAAGATATTTTTTTACCCAAGTGAGGTCTTCAGCCGCTATGCTCTTGCCGTCATGCTCTATTCTGCCCGTTATGTACCATTTGTCTCCCCTCTTCTCGAAACACTTTGCGTGTTCAGCGAAATAGGTAATCATATCAGCGCGAGTTTGTCCATCACTAACAAGATTTATGCCTGCCTTCACTTGGGACTCAACTGCAAGAATAATATTGTCCCGAAAATCCATATCTATTCTAGGGAATGATCCGATTACTGTTGTCAGTAACATAAACTTCACATCGCACAATAATTTTGTAGACTGAACAATTTAAACATTAATATTTATATCCTTTTCTCATATTTTTTAGAAAAAAATATTACTTAAAATCATTAAGTATCGTAGGCTCCTTCACCAACCAAAGATTGGTAGGTGTCGCCATTGCCAACTAATAGCACTAAACACGTATCACGAAAAACTCCTTACAAGAAAAACTTGAACATATATTCCTCTCAAGCTCTAGCCTAAACATTTACTTGGTATATATACGTAGTTCAGAAAAGTAGTTTAAAACACTTTGAAGCATAGAGCTCCTTCAATTTTAGTGGAGAATTGATTTTAATTTCTTTATATTTGGCCTACCCCTCTTCTTCTAGCCAGTAGGCTACCCGCTTGTCCAGGGAGTTTTTCATTAATTATTCTTTTAACATAGTTCCGCCGGTTTCTTATTCTGGGAATAGGCATTCTTCTCTCTTTAGCTTCAACCTTGGGGGTCTGGCTACGCACCTTTCCCGCTTTTGTTAGACTACCATGAGAACCTGGCATTCTTGAAATCCTCCTTTATTATTACCTAGTGAAGTGTAGAAACATACACATTTAAAGTTTATCCAAGAAGTAGCCTTTTTTAAAAAAGAAAAATAAAAATGGTAATAAATAAAAAGGAGAATAACTACCTTTTCTTTTCAATCTTCTTAATTACGGGTTCTGCTACAAGAGTTAGAACATCCCAGGTAGGGCAGCTTGCCGGCGCGTAACATGTTTCTAGCCATTCAAGGTCGTATACCGTCATTCCCGATTGCATGGCAGCAGCAATTACGTTAATTTTTTGGTGCACATCCTCATAACCCACAATTTGAGCTCCAAGAATCCTACCTTTTTCATCAGAGAAAATTTTTATTCTTATAAGTTTACCGCCGGGGAAATATCCAGGCTTAGAAGAACCGGTAATCTTACCAATGACTGGTTTGATTCCCGCCCTTTCTAGTTGCGCCAATGTGGGGCCCACAGCAGCAACCTGAAGGTCAAAAATCTTTGTAATCCTCGTCAAAAGTACACCCTTAGGCATCTTGGCTTCGCCGCCCGCAGCATTAATACCGCAGACCTTACCCATCCTGACAGCGATTGTGCCCATTCCTTGAGGCGTGGGTTCTCCTGTTACAAAGTCGGGGTATTCTGTACAGTCACCTGCACTATATATGTCTGGAATGTTGGTTTCGCACTTCTCATTCACTTTAATGTATTTAGTGGTGCCCAGTTGCACGCCTGCCTTTTGGGCTATCTCTGTATATGGCCTCACGCCAGCGCCTATCAGTACAAGGTCTGCTGGTAACTCTTTGGTTTCTTTGGTTTCCCTGCATTCAATAAGCACTTTTTCCACTTTTTCTCCACCTATTACCGCTTTAGCCGCTGTATTAGTGTATACTTCTATTCCATGTTTCTTCATTTCCTCTTCTACCAACTCTGCCATATCTGGATCAATCATTAGTGGCAGGAGACTAGGTAAGAATTCAACGATAGCCACTTTCAACCCTTTTTCCACAAGATTTTCCGCAGCTTCGACACCAATAAGCCCCGCCCCTATTACAACTGCATTTTTTGCTTTTTGCGCTGCAGCCTCTAGATCCATTGCGTCCTTTAGTGTTCTGAGGAAATAAACTCCCTTCTTTTCCTTGATGCCTTCTATGGGAGGTGCTACAGGGTGTGAACCAGTAGCTATGATTAGTTTGTCGTAGCTTATAGTTTCCTCTTGGCCGTTTTTTAGATTTTTTATTTTCACTGTCTTGGCTTTTGAATCAACATCGATTACTTCTGTTTCCAGTCTAAGATCTATTTTTACAAAACTTTCATACCATGCTGGTTCATGCTCTATTAAGTTGGAGAAGTCGGGTATAATTTTTGAAATAGTGTAAGGCAAGCCACATCTAGAATATTCTGGATAAGGTTCACGATTTATTAGAACAACCTCACACTTTCTATCAGTTTTTTTAGCCCAAAGTGCAGCTGTCGTACCGGCGGCTCCCGCTCCAATAACAACTATCTTAGTCATTTTCATTCGACCCTTTTTTCTTTATTCGTTTAGTCATGGATTCACTTTAGAATTAAAACTTTTTCTAAACCTTTTATATTAAAAACTAAGACCTCTATGGGCTTATTAACTGCATCTTTATGGAAAAAACTTTTCAGAAGCAAATATCCCTAATTTCCGTTGCGCCCCAATTTTTGGGGGCTGATTTTAACCTTCCCCCTTGCAAACAGGGCAGACAATTTTTCCAGTGCCCCAGCAAGTTTTGCATATGATTTTTGTGTAGGGATCAGTTACACCGCGCCCACCACACGTTTTACACAATACTTTTCCAGTTCCATTACACTTTGAACATTTTGTCTTAGGAGCCATAAGTATATCCCTCTTCATTTTTATATTTGCTTAACAAGATACTTTAGCATTCGCATATTATTTCAGTCCCTTCGCCGCCACTATTTTTATTATGTCTCTGTCTTTTAGTTCTGTGTTTTCGGCGAGTCTTTGCTTTGTCCTGGCATCAATTGCATGTATGAAGGTTTCCCCGAGATCTGTGTGTATGGTATATGCTAACTCTCTCGCTGTCGTGCCCTTTGGTACCAGGTAGACATCTGGGAGAACGTTTCCATTATGATCACAATACTTGTTTGCGTCTTCTACTGGATAGACTGCAATCATATTGAGGACTCCGAAAACTGTTTGGTTAAGAGCTTCCTGCACTCCCGTTGAGCCATATTTCTCCAATATTTCTTCACGTATTTTTTCCAAAACGGGTCTCTGTTTCTCTGGTATCTTTTCAGGTTTCAAGATTTTGAATTCAGAGTCACCGGCTTTGTACTCAATTGCGCCTTCCTCAGCTAGTTTTCTGAGCATAAATTCGGCAAGCGCACTGGCTGGTACCACTACCCCCTTTTGCTTAAGTTTTTCCAAGTTTGGAGCTGAAGTTTTTCGGTCGATTTTGTTAGCACAGATTAGCATTGGTTTTGAAGCCTTTTGTAGACTTCTAGCAAAATTATACAAATCATCTTCGCTCCAGGACTTAGGTTTATCTGGAGCCAATTTTGAATCCTGTAGAGCTTTTTTAATGTGTGCTTTCTTTATTGCCAACCCAGACAACCTATCTATCAAGAGATCCTCAAGCTTCCCCTTAGCTACTTCCACCTCCCTAATTGTTTTTGGCCATTCACGCATTATAATTTGCTTAAACCACATTGCAATTTCTCTCTCCAAAAATTCTACGTCCTTTACGGGATCTCCCTTCCCAGGCTCGACTGGTTTTCCTTCTAGGTCCGTGGATCCTGAGGCGTCAACCACATGAATTAAAGCGTCAGCCCTACGAAGGTCATCTAAAAATTGGTTTCCTAATCCACGTCCCTGCCAGGCGTCAGGCACCAGTCCTGCAACATCAAGGAGGCTTATTGGAACGTAGCGCACGCCATCTATGCATATAGAGTTTTTGGGGTTATCCTTAACTCCGAGTTCCTTACATACGCAATTTATTCTAACATAGCCTGTGCCCTGTTGAGCATTAATGGTTGTGAATGGATAATCTGCGACTTTATACTCTGTTAGGCAAGCGGCGTTAAGAAAAGTTGTTTTACCAGAATTAGGCTTGCCTACTATTCCCACTAACATCTTCCACACCTTGAAGCAAATTGGTTCTACTACCTAAATAACTTTATCGTACCATCAAAAAGTAAAACGAATCTAAAAAAGGCAACGGTGTACACATGCCCCCCTTAAATTTGAATTCATATAAATTTTAACGGAGCTTACTAAAAATTAGGTCTTAGAGATGCTAAATGGTATAGGCTAACTATGTATAAGGATTCTCTCCTTTCCATTCCTTTATTTGCCTTTACCTATATTCCCTCTCGAAATAACCCCAGGTTACCTTGCTTCCAAATGACCTTAATCCCTTTTCTTTAAGTTGCTTTACTAGAGTGTCCGCGTATTCTTGGGAAAGCTCCCCTCTTTTTAGCATGTAACTGATTATTTCAAGAACCTGTTCCTCATTGTCGCACCTTCTTATCAATCGTATTATATCCACGTCGTCAGCATCCATACTTCTTATTCCCTGTATGGGTGTTTTTGCCTCACTGGACTCTAGTTCCTCGTACAAATGGGGGTATTCCTCACGGAATTTTTTCCTGTCTATTTCCATTCTAGTTACCCAATCAAATTTCCATTTATCCCTATAAAAAATGTTTTGTACCACTAGATACAGTTCAATCCACATTTGGAACATTTGATACTACAACTCGGAGTCATTATTTCTCTGTAGGCATTTTCCCTTTCTCTCAAAAGAAAAGTCTTAGAAACTCCCACATCCACTTTATCCCAAGGATAGAATGCCTCAGGATCCCTCTCACGATTAACAATATCCTTAAGGGAAATTCTGGTCTCGCTTAAAGCCCGCCTCCATGCCCCTAAACTCCCCCCATAAAGCGAAGACAACTCTATAACTTTCCCAACATCGGCGCCGCCAAGGGAAAGAAGCGCTTCTATGGCTCCCCATCTAGGATCAAATCCCTCCATAATGACTCTCGGATTTCCCTTTAACTTTGAGGAAATAAGATTTGTAGACTTCCGAATGTACTCTATTGATGGTTGAGCCTCCCACATGAAGGGTGTGTGGGGCTTGGGCACGAAGGGATTAATGCTTAATCTAACTCCCCGGGAGGGGAATCCCAGAGACCCAATGCGGCTAGCCAAATCCACAATGCCCTCCAAGTCAGCAGATGTTTCTGTAGGTAAACCCAGAATGAAATACATCTTAAGGTTTTGAAGTTTCTGTTGGATTGCCTCCGCCGCAGAAAAAATCTCGTCATCACTGAAACCTTTATTTAATACAGTCCTTAACCTATCGGTTCCCGCCTCCGGTGCCAGTGTTGCAGTTCTCTGGCCTCCCTTGGCCAGCGCCTCCAACAACTCATCAGAAATACAATCTACACGAAGACTCGATACTGAAATCTCTAAACCCATATTTACAATACTCCAACATAGGTTAACCAAATCCCTGTATCCCGAAAGGGAGGGAGCTATAAGTGTGACTTTCTTAACTCTTGAACGTTCAACCCCTTCCTCTATGGTTGAAAGCGCAGTTTTCATACTGAGGTTCCGCATAGGTCTACCTGTAAAGCCTATCAAGCAAAATCTACACCCCCACTCACAGCCTCTAGAAATTTCTAATAGGAGGGACTTGCCAAAGACAGGCATAAAAGGGCTGTCCTCCTCCACTTGGGGAATAACTTGCATTGTAGGCCTATAGGCCTCCTCGAGACTCTTGCACCAAACCCTTTTTACAGGCCCCTCAGAATATCTGGGCACATAAATGCCCGGAAGCTCAGAGAGTGTTTCAAGATTTTGTCTGGAAAGATTTCCCTCAAGATAAGTATCCAGTAAATCGTCAAGCACTGGTTCAGCATCGCCCACCACAAAAAGGTCAATATGTTCCGATAGAGGTTCGGGGTTCTCAGAAACACAAGGCCCGCCGGCAACTATTAACGGATGATTAGCTTTACGATCAATAGAGCGGAGAGGAATGCCTGCATTTGAAATCATCCTCAAAACATTTGTGTAATCCGTCTCAAATTGAAGCGAAAAACCCACAACATCAAAATCTCTTAGTTGTTGCCTTGATTCAAGTGAGTAGGGCGGTTGGCCTCCTGAACTAATCACTCTTTCACAAGCAACATCTGAGCGAGCATTTAACATAGCATAAAGAGTATGAAAACCATAACAGGACATTGCAACCTGGTACCCACTAGGAAAGGCTAGGGCAAATTTAATGTCCACCTTTCTTAAATCTTTTCTAATAGCATTAATTTCTCGAACGTTTCTCCTCAAGTAAACACCTATCCCTCTTTAAGCCACTAAAAACTTGTAAAAGACCCCAAATTATTTGCGATCAACTTCGACTTTTGATTCTATTGACCCTTCGTTGACTACAGAAATTGTCTAGCTTTTGAAATTTTTCGTATATCTAAGAACCATTTATTATATCTCTTTTCTTCTCTTCCCCTTTTTTCGTTTTGTGGTGTTTTAACGTTTTATTCTCCAGAGGTCTTTTCTGGGTCAATTTTTTTAAATTCCAAAACTTGTTTTTGTACGACCAATGAGTTTTCGGGGACATCTTCGAATAAGTTTATGTTGGGTCCTATGAGACTGTTGGGTCCTATTTTAACTCCCGGCATTATTGTGGTTCCTATACCTGTTTTTACATTGTCCCCTATCATTGCTCCCAGTTTTCTCCTCCCTGTATCCACCTTTTCACCCTTTACAGGTATCACAATATATTTTTCATCTAATCTGAGATTTGCCGTGATGGTTCCTGCACCCAAGTTAACATTTTCTCCTATTATGCTATCTCCAACATAGGATAGGTGCGCCACTTTAGTTCCATCCAAGATAATGGTGTTTTTAATTTCACAAGCGTTTCCCACATGGCACCTGTTCCCCACAGTTGTACACTCCCTGATATAGCTATTGGGTCCGATGTCGCAATCCTCACCAATGTGCACAGGGCCTCTTATATAGGTTCCTGACCTAATAATTGTGTTTTTACCAATGTATACAGGCGGAATTATAGTTACCCTATCCTCTATTTCTCCCTCTATTTTGGGCTCCGCGTTTTTGATGAGGATTGTATTCGCGTCCAGGAGATCCCAAGGGTGACCTATATCAAACCAATAGGTAGTTATCTTATAAACGAGCACATTTTTTCCTTGGTTGATGAGAATTTGGATGGAATCAGTTATTTCATACTCGCCCCTCTGTGACTTTTCTGTTTGTTTAATTGCTTCAAAAATCACAGGGCTAAACAGGTATATGCCCGCATTTACGTTGTCCGATGGCGTTGTTTGGGTGGGCTTCTCAATGATTCTTTTTACCCGCTCCCCCTCTGTCTGGACTATCCCATATTTGGAGGGGTTAGGAACCTGTGTTACAGAAACAATAGCGTCCGGCTTTTCTTTTTCGAACTTGCTTTTCAATTCCTGATATGTTGTTTCTTTGGTTATTACATCGCCGTTAATTAACATAAAAGGCTCATTTTCTACAAATTTTTCTGCCAATCCTGCCGCGTGGGCTGTGCCCAAAACCTCCGGCTGCACTATGTATGATATTTTAATTCCAAATTTTTCACCCTTCCCGAGAGTTTCAAATATTTTCTCTTTAAGGTATCCCACAACAATAAGTACCTCACTAATACCCGACTTTTTTAACGCTTCTAGGGTATGTTCTAGGAGTGGCTTTCCCGCTATTGGAAGCACATGTTTGGGGCGAGTAATTGTAAGTGGCCTCAACCTCGTCCCTTCGCCGGCAGCTAGAATAACTGCTTTCAACAAGAATCCTCCCAAAACCTTCGTCTAAAATATGAGTTCTTATATTTTAATGAGGGACGAATTTTTTTAAAGGGTCATCTTTCATTATTTCTTCCAATGCTTTTAGTTTTAATCCCTTTAAATCATCTCCAAATATTTCACATTTTTCCTTAAGATTGATATCTTCTAAGGGACGTATTACAATTTCGGTTTCATAGCCTTGTGGTGTTTTGAGGAAAATGTGTAAATATGTTTTTTTAGTGGAACCAATGGTTTTTACGGTTCTTTCCTGCCTTATTACACTATACCCGCTTTTATTTATTGCTTCTAATACCGCCCTTTCGTCATCACTATACACCCGGATATCAATATCGCTGCCCCTATGTGCTGTTCCCCTCCAAACTGACCCCACAAGGACAGGGTTAAACTCTTCAAGAATCTTCATGATTTTCAAAGCTTCACTCCGCATACTCTTGAGAAGCTCACCCCTTTCTTGTCCTTCTAACATTTCAGATATCTGGTCTAACTCTTCAGCGATTTCCTTATTGGTGGGTAGAACTTTGACGCCGAGAGATTTGGCTGCCTCACGCTTAGCAGCGTAGTACTCAGCCGCCAATCCATAATAAATAAGACGCGCGGCTTCTTTTGCCACCTGCCTTCTCTTATCCAGATTCACCACCAAGCGCCCAATTTAATTTCTATTATCAGACACCCTTTTTCTCGACATCCTTATCTTTATCTCTTAAAAACTGCATTTATAATTTTTTCAACAGATTTAAATTATCATATACTTAAAAATAAAAAATTAGAGAGAACTATGCACTTAAATTTTTTTGGCACAGTCTCTGAAATAAATTACACCATTTAAAATTATGAGTATACCCGCGACCACTGCTAGAACAATTGCAACCGTCCAGAACACCGTTGTGCTGAAGGACCAGATAAGTAAAATCCTCTGGAACAAAGCAATACCATATACAAGACCCGCCATAGCTGTAAACACGAACCTGATGTTTTCCTTTTCGTCTACTATAGTGAGTTTTAAGAGCATTCCTAAACCCAAAGCTAGAAGTGCGGCTCCCTCGATTAGCGGCTCACCCATAAATAGAGACGATGGAAGCAATGTTATGGAAGCAAATTGAGAAATATGTGAGGTGACCAGTGTAGCTTTTGTCCAATCGGCGAAAGCCAGCAGCCACACCGCAACAGTCGATAAGGGAAACACTATTTTTCTAAAGTCCTCAGGAACATTTGGTATGATCCAACTCACAAGAGCTAACACTATAAGTAAAATAGCAGCAATTAACAAAAGGTACTGCCAGAATCCAGTGTCTAAACCAACTAAAAAGCCCAGGTATGCTACTTGGAATGTTACTTGATCATATAACCAAACAGTGCCCAATTGGAACCCACATATGGCTAATAGAAGTAGGTACACCGAACCCAAAAGAACTCCCAAAATCTTGGAGTACTTTTGTAAAATTTCACGTTGCTCAGCGAGGTAGAATGCCAAGCCATATACCACTAGCATTATGCCTGCGCCAGCAAAGCAAGCAACAGCAATTCTAGAAATTAAGAAGGGAATAGACATAGCGTTAATCAGAATGAAACCAATTATGATGGAACTCCTGAACAAAAACCAGTACTGAACAAAATCACGCGAAACTAGGAAGGCTATACCACCAAATATGATTGCTAAACCAAGTATAATCAGCGTTATAGGCAACATTCTTCCAGAAAATTCTTCAAACCCCGCAGAAAAAACGCCGCCCGTTGGCCTTTTATTTCTCGGCTTAGATGGCTTTACTGCCAGTTCAGTAGTTTCCGCCTCAGATTCCCTAGATTGATTCTCAGCCATTTCAAATCCCAACAAGTTTATTTCCTTAATACTAGAGCACCCGTAATTAAAAGTTTTTTGAGACGACAAACGTTTTTCATGTAAACACCCCGAGAAACGCGTCTGGAACGATTTTGAGTCGGCTCACATAAGTGGTTCACATTCTCCCCCTTGTTCCCCCATTCTCACAAAAAGCGTCTCGTAGGAATTCTACCCTATTTGAAGCCTAACCCTTTTTTGGAAACTCTTTACCCTCCAAGTATCTTAAGTCGCAAAAATGCACTGAACTTTTTGCACCTATTTTGGGCACTGTTAACCCTATGGCACCTGTTGTGCGCTGTACATTTTTCGTCTCAAACGCCCTTCTTCCTAGACGTGTTTCAGCGTGCTTCACTGGTGGAACAACTGAGAGCAGGCTCCCATCACAGGGGGCTTAGAACACGTTCCAAACATGCACACAATAGGTAACTCCTAGTTAATTGTGCCCTATTTTGTACAGAAAATTACCGCATAAAAGCTGATTCAAACCATTTAAGACACAATTTTACAGATACTCATTTCCATTTTTTAAAGCGGTTGAAATGTTTACCAACTTTCCATAACAGGTTTTGGAAAGATCCTCTACAACTACCTTTCGGTTTTAAAACACCTTCTTAAAGATGGTTCAGTAAACTGTAAGAGTTAAAATGTTTAAAAGAACAAAAGAAGAATAGGAAGGTTTTAGCTGAATTCCAATAGACCTCCAATAGTTCAGTTTTCATACTTTCCTCCTCGGCCCCTTGTTGTTTTCCTTAAACTATAATTGGGTCTGTCAACGTTCAGGGTTCTCCCGCCTCTAATGAACTCACTTGATTCTTATTTTTAAGCGAGCCTGTATTTGTTTTGTCTTAGATCCAGAAGATTCGGAACCTTGTCCACTATTCCATTTTCTAGTAGTGTTTTTAGTGCGTATCTTACTGTTCTGGGTGCGAAGTTTGTCTTTTTAAAGATGGCTTTGGGAGTAAGTGCGCCTTCTTTTCTCAAAATCTCCATAACTATTAGTGCGGACTGGGGCAGATGGCAATTTTCCTCTTTTTCCTTAACTTTTTCCACAACAGCTGTTGACGCCATGGTTTTTTTCCTCCTTTTCATAAATTTTAGTATAAATGTTTATTTAGTCTTATTAAAATTTTTTACATAAAAAGGATATGTCTTTATGCTCTTTTTATGTCAACATAAAAAACATAAAAATTAGTAAAACAAGAAAATTAACATAAAATTTTTACCACAGGAAACCAATTGACATCAAAATCATACATAGGGCATGCCTTTAAGCACCAATAAATATACATGCAATAACTTGTTTCCAAAATTGTTCAAAACCTAATTACTTATAGGGTGGAGAGCCAGTCAAGTTATTTTGGAAAACACGACAAAACTCAAGTCTGGAAATAATTATGTACGCGATAAGTTTTAAAGGAAAACAATTTAATCTGCTTATATATATAAAGAGTATGCTGAGAGTGGTAACTTGAGTAAAAAGACTGGTACGCACGACACCTGGCGTGATAAGCAATGGTATAGTATAATTGCCCCTCCCTATTTTGGTAACATTGAGGCGGGCGAAACCATTTCAGACAACCCTGAAAAGTTGATTGGACGAGTTGTGGAAACCACGCTCTACGATGTGACAGGTGATTTCTCCCTTATACATGTTAAGTTGTTTTTCAAGATAATTGATGTCAAAGGAAACAATGCTTACACTGAGTTTAAAGGTCATGACTTAACAAGGGATTATCTGAGAAGCTTGGTGCGCAGAGGAAGTAGCAGAATTGACGGAATTTTTGACGTACAGACCAAGGATGGTAGAATTCTACGCGTCTCTGCCGTAGCCTTTACACTGAATCGAGCTAAAACAAGCCAGGAGAGACTGGTGCGGAAAATAATGCGCGATATAGTCTCGTCAAAAGCTTCACAGCTCGCTTTTGGTGAATTTGTGCAGGAGGCTGTACTGGGAAAAATTGCCTCAGAAATTTATAACCAAGCAAAGAAAGTAATCCCCCTCAGGAAGTGCGAAATAAGGAAATCTAAAGTGTTAACCAAGTCCAAAACAGTGAAGGCAGTAATGGAAGAAGCGATGGAACAAAGGAGAACTGAAATTGTTGAAGGGGGTGAGTCAGTAGCCTCCTAAAATACTTGGACTCGTCTCCTAGGCTTTAAGATTTTTAAGTGAGGTGCGTGGGGAAAATGTCTGAAAAATGTATTAGGTGTGGTTCAGCTGAAGTGGATGTGGTGGTGAAGCAACCAATACCCAAAGGTTTTAAATACACTTATAAGTGTTTAAAATGCCAGCAAACATGGACAAAAGAGAAAAAATCCAAAGTCTAGCCACCCCTATTCTCACTTCTCGGCGAGAGAGATTAGGCTTTCAGTTAGGCATATACTTGCAAGTATATCATCTAATGTGGAAATGAGAGTTTCAATCTTGCAAATGCATTCCACAACTATTTTTACTTCCCTACCCTCAAAGGACATATCTATCGAAATGTTTTCCGGCAGTGGCTTGTTGTCTGGTGTTAATGATTTGGTGATAATTTCTGCTTGTTTCTGATTCTGGTATTCTATGTTGATGCTTGCCTTTATTTGGACCATTTTTTTCCACTCAGCTGTTTTTCTATTATCTTATTCAAAAGTTGTAATAGTTTAGTCTCAGTGCCTGCGGCTATGTGTGCTCCCGCCGCGATGTTGTGGCCGCCGGCTGTGCCTTCTGGGCTTAGTTCTTTCACTGCGGCTCTTAGAGCAGATCCTAGGTCTATTCCCTGTTGCACTTGATAGTCGGTGGCTCTGGCAGAGACTTTTACCATTCCGTCTGAGGATTCTGCGAAGGCAAATACTGGTTTGTCTTGCGGGATTATACCTGAGGAAATGGCTATTGAGGCTATTGTTCCTATGATTCTGTCGTCTATGAGGTTGCCTCCGTGAAAATATTGGAGGTGTTCCTCCTGGATTACGTTTCCCGGTTTTGTGAGCCAACCCATGTAGCCTGCCAATTTTTCACGGTAATCTGAGGTGATGCTTTCCACTTCTTCCAGTGCTTTTGATCTGTCTCCTAAACATATGGCTACTCCTAGGCCCGGTTTTCTCATGCGTCCACACGCATTTAGTAAAGCTGAGTATTCTCTAGCGTCTCTAAGTGGGGTTTGCTTCTCTTCCTTTGGTAGAATGTATATGACGCCTACTATGCTTTGTGCTTCTTCAGGGGTCATTTCAGCGGGTCCCAGCATGTATTGGATGAGTTCGGATACTAGTTTCGTTTTCTCTTCTTGGGTAAGGTCGGATATTGTTCTCCAGTTGCCGTTATCTTTTAATGGGATTTTTACCTTTTCCGTTAGGAATTTGAGACACGCTCCATGGTTTCCAGATAGTCCGGGTATGAAGGGATCCGTGGTGTACTCCAGAGCCATAGCTATGGGGCGTGTTTCTCTTCCAAAAAGACGAACTCCCGTGGTTTCCTCGAGTACACCCTGATTTATTCCATCCTTTACTATCTCGGTATTCAACCCGAATAATCGGTGTTGTTCCCCTTTGTCCTGTCTGTCTCCAAGTGCACCCACAACTGCGAGGGGCGCATATTTCATGTTTGACTCATCTATACCTTTAGCTACTAGGTAGGCTACCCCTGAACCACTAATTTCTGTGGCTCCATCAATGCCAGCTAGATGTGGATTTGCTTGAATTATTGTGGTTTCTTTTTCCGGAGGATGATGATCTATTATTATAACGGAATCCGGTGGGAGATTTTTTTCAATAATTCCTATCTGGCCACTGCCTAGGTCGGTAAAGATAAATACACTATCTTTGGCGTCTTTGATTTCGCGGAGATTTTCTTCCCTCAATTGCTGAACTATTCTGAGATGGAAGCGTGCCTTGCGTTTAAGAAGAAAAGAAGATGTTATGCTGGCGGCGGCTATGCCGTCTGCGTCAAGGTGAGATATTATGCGGAAGAATAGGTCTTTTTCACAAGCTTCTAGTATCTTCTCAGAAACCTTTTTACATTGTTCGTATAATTTTGAAAATTTTTCACTCAAAGTCCGCTTATCCCACACTCGTTTACCTTATTAGAGTGGCGGCTCTTTCAGGTTCATATCTCCAGTCTGGTGGTAAAACTTTGCGCCTCTTGTAATACTTTGATAATCTGTGAATTTTGGATTCGGTTTCCTGTAATCCCCTTTTTGAATGTAGATCTTTAGGGTTCTCCTCTAAATGTTTTCTTATGGTGACTGCCTTTTTTATAAGGTTGGTTAAGGGTTCAGGCATGGAAGGCGCTAAACCGTTCTCAGCCAATACTTGTGTAATGGACTTGCCTATTATTGCTTTAACTAGAGGTACTCCATACTGGTCTCTCAAAATTAATCCAATCATTGATGGTGGTTGTCCTGCTTTTCCAAGTTCAATTATCTTGTCTATTACCCATTCGGGAGTGCGGTCAAACCATTCTGGTGGCTTTAGCACGGGAGGCCTAGTAGAACCAGATTTTCCCTTCGACTTTGAGTGCATTCTTGCCATTATTAATCCTCTGTTCTTTGTTTGTAGGGATAGAAATAGTAACCATCCTTAAATAAATTTCGAATAATCTAGCGATTTAATCCACTCGGCAAATTTCTTTAAGGCTTTCGTTCTGTGGGAAATAGCCGTTTTTTCAGAAATATCCATTTCTCCAAAGGTTCTTCCATCTCCCTCCTCAGGGATAAATATTGGGTCAAACCCAAATCCATGTTCCCCGCGTATTTCTTTGCTTATTTTGCCCCTTACTTCACCTTTGAAGGTTGTTGTACTTTTACCGTTACAGAAGGCTATTACAGATTGAAAATAAGCCGCTCTATTCCCCTTATCTGACATTAATTTTAATATTCCTTCATTGGAGATCGTTTTGAAAACGTATGATGAGTACGGCCCTGGAAACCCATTTAGTTCCTTTATGAATAGGCCTGCGTCTTCCACAAATAATGGTTTTCCCTGGTTTTCCCATGCCTTTTGAGCACTGAAGACTGCTATTTCTTCTAGGTTGTCTGACTGTATTTCTACGAGTTTCATGGGTAAATGTAGGAGGAGTATACCGTACTCCCTCAGTGTTCTTTCTGCTTCTTCAACTTTGCCAATGTTGCTTGTTGCAAAAAATACCGTTTTTCTTTTTTCCACATTGCCACTTCCTTCACTCATTTATTTCATCTTTCTCTATGGTACCTTCCTCTCTTCTCAATTTCGTATAATCTTTCAATAACCTTCTCTGATTTACTTGTAGCTTTTTTGTAGCCCTCAAGAACCGCTGCAAAGCCGGCTTCCGCATAGGAATAGTGGGTGCTCTGGAGTGCTCTGCGCATAAGGTGGAGGTCAACTCCCTGATCCTCAACAGCGATGGAGTAATCACCCAATCCGAAGTCAATAAAGTATACTTTGGAGTTGCTAAGAAGCATATTAGAGGTGGTGAGGTCTCCATGTATAATACCTGCATTGTGTAGGCGGCCGATTAACATTCCAATATGAGTAAAAAGATCCTTTTTCTCCCGTTCTTCCATGTTTTGAATAATTGTCTTAACCTGCTCTCCCTCTATAAAATCCATTACAATCGTAGCTTCTTCAAGATCTATGAAGTAAATCATGGGGGTTGGAACACCTGCCTTTCTTGCGTCTGAAAGTAGGCGGGCCTCCTTCACAGTGCGGTCGTACCTCAGTTTTTCATCAAGCTGCGGTACTCTGTATGATTTAGGTATTCTCTTCTTTACAATCACCTTTCTACCGCAACATTCCTCTTTATACAGGTATGCTTCGGCGCCCTTTTTGTACAGCAACTATTCTAGCACCCTCCTCTAAATCCATGGAATATCCACTTCGTCTAAACGCCATTTTGGGCGCACAAGGCTTTCTTCTACAGTTATAGTTTGCCCACACTTGTACGCAAGTATTCCTGTCCAAGCAATCATTGCCCCGTTGTCCCCCGCCAAATCTTGTGGAACAACATAGAAGTTTGCTTCGTGTTCGCTAGAAATTGCCCTCAACATTTCCTGTAACCTTTTATTTCTCCCAACACCTCCAGTTAATAGAACCTCCTTTTTACCAGTATGTGCAATCGCCCGCTCCGTTACTTCCGCCAGCATAGAAAAGGCGACTTCCTGTAAACTGTAGCAGAGATCCTCAACTCTGCACTCTTTTATCTTATTTAATGCTGCTGTTAAAAGGCCCGAGAAGGATAAATCCATTCCCTTCACTGTGTAAGGTAGAGGAATGTAATTTTTCCCCTCCTTGGAGAGGCTTTCTATTTTCGCTCCACCGGGATGTTGAAGTCCAATTGCTCTCGCAAATACATCTAACATGTTGCCAATGGCGATGTCTAGAGTTTCCCCGAAGACTCTGTAGCGTCCCTCATCAAAGGCAGTAACCATGGTATTCCCCCCAGAAACATAAAGGGTAACAGGATCCTTCACATTTGTTGCCAACTTACCTATTTCCACATGAGCTACACAGTGGTTTACGCCCACTAGGGGCACATTTAATAGGAGTGATAAGGCTCTCGCAGCAGTCGCGGTAGTTCTTAGGCAAGGCCCTTAAGGGAGATAAAGGATAAACCTTTACTTAGCCCCGGGCCTTGAGAAAAAGCCACCAGATTTATTTCCCTCATGCTTATGTTCGCCTTTTCCAAGGCGCTGCGTATCACTTTTTTAATTACCGCTGCGTGGTGTTGAGCAGCCTCCCTCGGATGTATTCCTCCCCTAAGAGGAATATACTCATCCCAAACATTTGAGAGAACTACACCCTTATCGTTGACTATGCCGGCTCCGAGTGTATGGGCTGTGCCTTCCAGTCCCAGACAATTAATGGACTTTTTAAACTCATTATTATCCAAACTCAATCCCCAGCCAAGAAGCGAGTTATTAGGTCTTCAAAAAATCAAATTGGAATGTGTTAAGTCCTGTTCTTTACTGCGGGTCAAAAAGTGAATAATAAAATACAAATTTGCGAACTTAGAAATATCCCGAAAATCTATTTCTAGCCAGCTCCACTAGGAACTCTCCTTTTCGTTCTCCTTGCTTTCTCTTTTTTTGAACTCCGTATAGCCACATTTCCCACAACTAAAACGATCGTAATGCTCAGCCATCCAGTAGCCATCCCCACATCTTGGGCATGGAGTTTTCAGTTTCTCCAACTTGTTTCCACTTATTTTATAATACTTACTCAATCAGAATACCTCCAAGAAATTATTCCTCTTCCTATTTAGTTTTTGATTTTGCTCCCGCTGCTTTTGCTGGTTTCGCTGCTTCCTTTTTCTTTTTTTCTTTAACTACTTTCTCTCCTAGATTTCTCATTATTATGTGTTTTTGCTCCACCTGTTTGGCTCTCTCTACGGTTTTATATAACCTTGCTGTTCCTTTTGATCGAGTCACTCCGTACTCTGATTTAATACTTTTAATGTACAGCTTTTGTATGTCGGCTGCTAGGACCGCTGCTAGCTTATTTCTCACTTCCTCTAATGAGGGGGTTCCTTGTGAGTCGTGATCTACTATAAATGTTATTTCTTCACGTTCAAGTAGTGGATTTTCTTTTCTTGAAATAATACTTATTTCCATTAGATGGCCTCCATATGGCTTATGATATCTTTTACTTCTTCCTTTTTATTATTGTCCACTTCGACTATGACTAGTCCCTCTTTGGGTTGACCATAAATTACTAAGGATTTGTCCGGTGCAAGAAGAATGGCTGGCATAGTGAGCAAGTCTTCTTCACCTTCAACGAATATTTCTATTGGGACATTTGAATCATAGGCTTTTTTCAATATATTCCATACTCCTGCACTAATCATTGCCGCTGGATTCTTTACCTTCATCTGAACACTGTTTGGTAGGCTTACATTCTCATTCACTGTCCTCAATGTTTTTCCGTCAATTATACAGATATCGGGGACAAGTCCCACCTCAATTAGATTTCTAGTTACTATATCTCCCACAGCTACCAGCTTGGGCGGCATTTTCTCCAGTACTACCTCTTTAGCCTTAAGTGTTGTTTGGGGATGTTTGCCTCTCAGAAGGGTACCGAAGGGCTCTTTAAGTCTATCCCTGAGCCTAACAGGGAGGACTAGGTCTCGAACTGTTTCCAATGTTTAAAACCTCACCTTACTCTTAGTGCATATTTCCCTTTATTTTTTATTTGCAGCTTTTCTGCTATCTGGGAGTTATTAGCATCAAAAATTATGACCATGCCACTATATTCGGTGGATAAAGCAGAGGATTTACAATTGGGGCATGTCTGCCCTGTAACTATGAGGTGACAAATTTTACAGGCCTTTTCTTTCATTTAAAACCCTTCTATTATGCTTTTTTCGCCTTTTTCTTCTTTTTCGCCTTTTTAGCAACAGGTTTTGGTTCTTTGACTTCTTCTACCTCTTCTTTTTCTTTTACTTCTTCCTTAGCACCGCGAAGTTCTTCCTCTATCCAATCTAATTTACCCAAGAAAGGCTGGCGCATCGTTAATCCTAACTTGCCGCTCCTTATCCCCCCACCGATGGAAACCGCGACAATTCTCGCCCTCACCCTATCATTTTCTTGTATTATACGACCTGTTTCTTTTCCTATCAGAGCGGATCTCTTGGAATCGTAGGAAATAAAGTCATCAGTAATTTGGCTAACGTGGCATAACCCATCAAGGGGGCCTAATCGGATAAATGCTCCAAAATCCACCACCTCCACCACCTCTCCCTCAACTATTTCATGTAGTATAGGTTTGAATGTGAGTACACTAAAAACCACTTTGTGGAAGGCAGCTCCATCTCCCGGAATTAATTTGCCCGCTTCTACATTCTCCACGTCTACCACACATATGACAACCCCTAGGTCTGGATCAATGATCCCCTCATATTCTTTTATTAAAATCTCCATAGCTACCTTCTCTATTGGTTCGCCAAATTTTTCGGGCGGTATACGAACGGTGTCCACAAGGCTGATTATTTCATACATACCTTTCAATCACCTGTGCAACAAGCAAGTATGCCTATGATTATCATCAAAAAATTTTATTGTGTGATTTTATCCCCTAAATTTTGGGATTACGTTTTTTACAGGCTTTAGAGCATTTTTAAGGATAACGCTATTTAAATTTGGAGTAAATTAAATTTTTCGCATTTTTTTAAGTTATGGAACCAAGTCTGGCTTTTTTTACACCTCTTTTTCCAAGAATAGGTATTGTTAAGGTTTTTCTACCATAGAAGTCCAATCAAAAGAGGGAAAAACGGTCTCTTCTCAAGCATTTAAAGCTTAATGCCCGACTTCCCATCAAGAAACCTGGCAACATGTCCATTTCCTATTCTTTTTGGTTTATTATAACACGATTCCTTTTTGAAGTTTTGAAATCCTATAATCATTAAAGCTTACAGGTGGCCCTCCATCTGTAAATGCGATTTTTGACGTACAAATATTGTTGGTATTCCCTCAGACTTAAGTTTTCTTCGTAAATTGCGGTCATTAGTTGCCACAACACAATACATGCTTTTCGAAAATCTGACAATTAAATCATCGAGATTCCCATTTTGGTTTTCTAGCTCCACAACCTTGTACCTTTCAGCCATTTCGAGGGCAAGTTTTGCGGCTCTTCTAATCTTTAGTTTAGGATTTTGAGATAGCCCTTTTAGCTCATCAATTGTTCCTTTGAGAATAACAATCTCGTACTTTTGCTTGATTAACCTATCCAACTCTGAAATTATATCTATTCCTATTTCGAATGGAACCATAAGAAAGTTTGTGTCTAAAATCACCTTCAAGACTGGGTTTGAGTTATTAGTCCCCATCCAATCAGTCTCCAACGACCCGCAATTCTTCGGCTAATAGCAATTCTCTGCCCTTCCTCCGCAACCACAGGCCTTCTCAAAGAAATTTTCACAAGCCCATTGCTAACTGCAGTTGAGGTTCCCACAGTCGCAGTGGGCCCAATATTTAACATTAAAGGCTCCTTCGAAGCTATAGGTTCCACTTTTGACAAGTCTACACTGCCTACAACTCTCTCCAAAAGGTTAACTTCAATACTAAAGCTATCTATCATCGGTGGGAGGGTTCCCGGACGCCCAGCTACACTGCCCACCATCCCATCAGCCTTTGTTAGGGAGGGATCCAGCTTAGTTCCCAAACCAATCAGACCACCAGGTTTCGCTTCTTCCAGCATTACGCCTTCACCCGCTTGAATGCTTGTAACCTCTGTGAATAAAGGCTCATATCTGACACTCCCTCCAACATCAATCCTAAGCCCAGGCCTAATCTCTATCTCATCACCAACTTTCACGCTTCCCTGAATTATTGAGCCTCCAATTACCCCTCCTTTAAGCTCCTCCGGAGGAGTTCCTGGCTTATTAACTTCAAATGATCTAGCTACATACATACGCATGGGTTTTGTTAAATCTCTTTTTGGAGTCGGAATAACCCTTTCCATCGCATCAATTAAAACATCAAGATTCGCTCTAAAAACTGCCGAAACTGGAATAATTTGTACATTTTCTGCCTCGGTGCCTTTCACGAAATCTAAAATTTGGCGATAATTTTCTAAAGCCTTCTCTCTGGAAACAAGTTCAATCTTGTTCTGAACAATAATAAGATTTTTTACCCCAATGATCTGAAGAGCTGCAAAATGTTCTCTGGTCTGGGGTTGAGGGCATGGCTCATTAGCAGCTATAACCAGAATAGCCCCATCTACAAGAGCTGCTCCGCTTATCATGGTAGCCATAAGGGCTTCATGCCCAGGGGAATCAGCGAAGGATATGCGGCGGACGAAGACCAAATCTGATTCACAGCGTGGGCATTTGTTACTCTTAGCCATCGCCGCAGTTGTGTAACATTCTGGTGGTGGGCAATTTGGACATTTCAAGATTATCGCATCGGCGTAGCCTAGTTTTATGGAGATGCCCCTTCTTTTCTCCTCACTGTGTCTGTCTGTCCACTCACCAGATAAAGCTTGAACCAAAGTAGTTTTTCCGTGGTCCACATGCCCAGTGGTTCCTATGTTTACTTCTGACTGGGTTTTCATAGCTTCAATCATTGCTTTATTGTCTGACAGGTGTTTTAGCCTCCTAGAAGTCTTCAATTCTCAATTCTGTGGGATTCTTTTAAAGTTTATCCAAAAAGTCTTGGGTTTCAAGTATTTTGCGGGTTTACGTTGATTACATTTCCGAATCCTTGGGGAACCAGAATCTCCTCATCGGACATTACACATATCCCCTTAATAAAAGTCATTCTCACTTTTCCAATAACATTCCAGTTCTTAAATGGTGAAAACTTGGATTTGCTTCTGAATTTTTCTGGGGAAATTCTCCACTTTTCTTTCAGGTCTACTAAAACCATGTCTGCATCGTATCCCTCAAGGAGCATACCCTTATTTTCTAGTTTAAAAATCTTGGCCGGTGAACGCGAAGTTAAATCAACCAGTTTCTCCAACCTCAAATCTCCTTGAGCAACCTTAGTTAGCATTAGGGGAAGCAACGTTTCAAGTCCAGGAAATCCTGAGGGCGCCTCAGCAAAGGGTTTTTCCTTTTCTGAGAGACTGTGCGGAGCATGATCGCTTGCAATAACGTTTATCAATCCATCAAGTACAGCCGCCCAAAGTGCTATATTATCGTCCCGAGACCTTAGCGGGGGAAGCACCTTAACCAATGCACCTTGCTTTTTAATTTCTTCGCTTGTAAGAAGGAGGTGGTGGGGCGTAACTTCACATGTTAATCGTGCTCCCCTGTTCAGAGCCCTTTTTATGGCTACCAATGATTCTGATGAGGAGACATGGCATATGTGTAAATGGCACCCTGTTTTAACCCCCAGATCTGAGTACTTAGTTATCGTCCTCGCTTCAGATGTTGAGGGATGCGAACCCAAAAATACTTCAACATCCGATAGTTTCTGCTTTTCCAATTCAGATTGCAGGGTGTTTATAGTTTCCGGGTCATCGGGATGCACCAAAACTGGTAGATTATTCTCTGCGGCTGCCTTAAGACATGCAACAATTTGTTCCTCATCCAGGAAATTAACCTCTTCCATTGGATCATGGGGGTATATCTTGAATCCTTTTATACCTTCCTTGGCAATCTGTTTGACTTCATTTGTATTTTTAGGAAATCCTGCATAAAATGCCACATTGACAACAATTTTTTTCTCCGCTTCTCGCTTCTTTTCTCTGAGAGTCTTCAGAGAGGAAGTTCTCGGTATGGTGTTGGGCATATCTATAACAGTTGTTACTCCTCCATTTGCTGCGGCGCAGGTTCCAGTGTAGAAGTCCTCCTTATAGCTGAGTTGCAAGTCTCTGAGGTGGACATGGGGGTCAATTAGCCCCGGCAGCAATAGGCAGCCTTTAGCATCGATGGTTTTATCTGATCTTAGTAGATCTGGATCTTTCAAAAAATTGTAGATTTTTCCCTCCTTTACCGCCAACCCGCCTGAGATTATTCCTTGGTACGTAAATATTTTGGAGTTTTTTAAAACCAAATCCACAGTTGAGGATCTCATCGTGGGCATCTACTTTTTATTTTCTACTGTAAACTTGTTTGCCACTAGTCTGGTTAAGTCTGTTTTTGTTAGGATACCTACTATACGTTCTTCATAGTTGAGGACTGGAATGCTCTTAATCTTTTCTTTGCGCATTAAATCTGCTGCGTCACTAATTTTTTTGTCTGGGTGAATCTTGGGAGGGTCTGGTTGCATTATCTCGTTTACCTGTACGTGCCTTATTCTTTCCTCCTGGTGTTTCTCGGGTACACTGTTTCGGAACTGTGCCAGGTACAAAGCTATTTGTCCCTCTGTTACCATTCCCACCAATTTCCCCCCTTCCAAAACGGGCAAACTACTGATGTTTCTCTCAAGCATTGTTCTTCTCACGTTCACAATTCTGTCGAAAGGCGTAGTGGTAATGGGAGAAATTGTCATTACCTGGCCCACAAAAATGTTGTTAACTCGAAGGCAGAGGCGGGCCATAGTGGATTTCGTGATAATACCCACCAGTTTCCCTCCATCCACTACAGGTAGGCTCGAAATTCCCTTATCTATCATGAGTTTAGCGGCGTCATAAACATCCGCTTGGGGACTGATAGTGATGGGATTATAAGTCATAACTCCTGACACATGCACACTTGAAGCTTGAAGTGATCGCATCTTACTTGAGCCTAACCGGTCAACCATATCCTTTTCAGTGATTACCCCCACTAATTTCCCTTTATCAACAACTAAAAGGCGTGAAACCCGCTTCTTCACCATTAATTCCATTGCGTGGGAAACTATATCATCTTTATCCACAACAAACAAGTCCTTTACCATAACATCCTTAACTTGCAACTTGATTTCCTCCCAAGAAACCTATATTTGATTTGCTATAAAACATGTTTTTATTATTTGCCATGAAAAACATTTTTCATAATTTGTCTAAGACGCTTTAAGCGTATGAATGTTACCATGAAAAACTTGTTTTCATTTTTTACCATGAAAAACTTGTTTTCATTTTTTATCTGGAACACGCAAGCGTATGATTGTTGTCTTAGAAGCGCAGCCTATGTAGGTTTTTGAAGATAAACTAGGTCTCGAAACACATTCTTAGTGGTTCACTGCTAGTTTTCAATTTTTACAATCTGTTCCTTTCTTCTTTTCTTACCAATTTTAGTTTAGAGGATTGCTGTTTTTGGACGCAAATATCTGGTTGGCGCAATTACTATGTATTCATGGTTTTTATGAGTTTTGTGAGACATCACCTCCCCCAGGCGGAAGAATATTCTCAATTTCGCTTATTGATAAGAGGTTTACTTTTTCTTTAAGTTCGGGCGGCGCCTTTTTTAGTAACAAGTATTTTACCTGTTTAGCCAATTTTCCTTTGGGAATCGCGCCAGGTTTGATGACTATGAAGCTTTTGGTCTGTTTCTCAATGGCTGACGGCGGACCACAGATTGGTATAACGTCACCATTACTTTCAATCAAACCCACTGCAAGTGTTAGTGTATTCCCTCTAATATAATTTCTTTGGCCTCGGATCATAAATGAGCCTCTTTCCAAATATTCACCAGAAGGAGGTGTCTGGGAAACTTGGTCGGGGTTCACCCAGTAGACGTCAGCCTGCCCCCAACCGGACTTCCAGGCGCTGGAGAATGAAACGGCAAATTGTGCTGCTTCCCTTAGGGTGATGTCTGAAACTGGCTTTTCACTTTTTTTAATTATCACTACGGGTGCGCCTCTGTAATCAGCGTGCATAAAGATGTCGTTAGGATCCATGTATTTATTGTAGAGGATAGTATTTGTTTTAACATCTTTGCCCCCAAGAACTAGCACTCCTTCTGATGAGTTAAACCATCTGAATGCTTCGTACCACTTTTTCTTACGCCTTTTTACCAGTTTGGTTGGGGCTACTTTTTCAGAAGGCACTTCTTTAGCTGCGGTTTCCATCAGTTTCAGCGTTTTTTCGATAGCTTTTTTTGCCCCCTCTGCCTTTAAAGCTGCTTTTTTAGCTTGCTCATAAAAGGCGTTTGCGTTTTCAACCGCTGATTTCCTATAATCTAGTTCAATGTTTTCCCCCTCAATGTTTATCACAAGCTTTCCAGCCTTTGGTTTTAGGTCCTGGAAAATCTTTGCCGAGGGGATTCGGTCACTAGCCTCTCTAATTTTCTCTTCTATTTCGGACCAAGGATGGTTTTTCTGTCTTGCGGAAATAATTGTTTCCAACAGCTCTGTGACCAAGTGTAGATTTGCATAGAGTAAATCTCCATACTTTCTGTACTTTTTTTCGGAAAGTTCCATTTTAGCTATCTTGGCCTTCTGCTCTTCAAGCATTCTTTTATAGCGGTCAACCTCTGTCTCATGCGTTTCGGAAACCTTCTGCTCTGCTTCGAAAACCTCACCAGCGCTATAAAACTCATCGGCTGCCTGATTGAAGCTGTCAAACTTTCTAAAGTGCATTTTTTCGAACACTCTAAGTTCAAATGGAACTACTGAGATCATCTCCGAGTTTTTAAAAATTATTCCAGGTGCAAATTCTCCCCTCTCCAGAGGTTCCAATAGGGATTTTATGGCAGAAACTATTTTCTCCAATTCTCGAGGCGACACAGAGGATGCGGGTGTATTCTTATCTATCCCTGCCCTAACGCATAACTCCTCTGCATACTCTCCACCAATATTTAGATTTCTCGCTATTGTACGTACCACATCAGTGTTAGAAGTTGAAAAGAGGGATTTTAACCACTCATAATCAACATTGTGTGGGTCAACGCCTCTCATTGGCGGGAATTGGAACTCCTTTTTAGGGACAATATCCCTATCCTTCATTTTGAAGTAGTGCCGTGCGATAAAGATTTTTCCTTCTGGGTCTAATAGAATGATGTTACCATCACCGAAAAATTCAATAATGAGCGAGTATTTATTTTCGGGCAATCCAATATCAATAGTTACAAGGCGGTCAAAATCATATTGGCGAATCCCTAATATACGCCGGTTTCGAAGATACTTTCTGAGGGTCATACAAAAATTGCTGGGTAACCGGGGTTTGGGACGCTGATACCAAGTTAAGTGAATCCGGCGTCCCAACTCAACCAACAAAGAAACATTCCCATACGTCGGAGATCTTAACTTAAAAAGGAAAATCTCATTAAACTGGTAAATGTTCCTTATCCATGCCCCCTCAACAATTGGTTTCAACTCGTGAATAATTGCGGCGATATCAAAATTGGACATTTCACTCATACTGCAAACCACCCGAAGTTGGAGGATGACTTGATGGAGAATTCCAAAGAGCCTAAGAGTAAATTCATCACGTTGTTTCAAAGAAAATGGCGGGAACAATCGCATAAAGACAAATTATACTGGTTGAAGTCCCTGTTCGCAATAGTAGGTGCGGTTGTAAGCACAATAATACGCCCAGTACTTTTCTCTCCATTATTAGACTCACCATTTTCAAGCGTCCAGCACCCGGCTCTAATAGCTGCGATCATCGGAGTTCTTATATTGATTGGGCTACCAATATTATTAAGCTACTTTTACTTAAAAATTATACCCGACCAGGTTGGAGGCTGGACACCCTACTTCACAACTGGACTTTTAACAGCTTTATTCCTATGGTTAACAATTTGGACAGTGCTATATAACATCATTCTATCCACAGTGCCCGCGATATCCATAATTCAAATATTAAAGTATGTTGGGCTTTTACCTCCATACTAGGCGCCAGTCTCAGAAGCTACCCAAATAATATATTACAGGCTCAGAGACCCCCGGCCACCTAAAAACCTTCGGAACCCCTTTTTTGGATGCTTTTTGCATCCATCCAAATTTTAAACAAATTTCTGCTCCCTTACACATGAAGATTTGGCTTCTTTCTGTTTTGATTACCAAAAAGAATTTTAATAAATCTGCTTTCCACATTGTGAAACCCTAAAATAGGAGGGGTAGAATTGGGGAAATCTGCATCAATTTTCTACATTTAAAAATTCTGTCCGAGCTTGAGAAACAAAATCTCCTACTCACCTAGAGTCTGAAGTTATAATGTTTTGGTTATAATATTTTGGTAATACAAGTATCTTCTCAACATATTTTAGATATGTTCTATATTGTGTTCTTGTTGATACAAAAAATTACTATCCTTACCATCAAAAATTATTGAAAGTTTAAAAAACAAGAGAATAAATTGCGAAAATCACAGAAAACCTTTTATTTCTTAAAACATTATTAGTTATCCAAGATAAAAAAAATCACTAAAATAGAAACAACTTGTTGGGTAATGAATGGGTAATAGGAAAGGGAAGAAAAGCGATGCTTGCTGAAATAGACGATCTGGATCGGAAAATACTAGCCATACTTCAAGAAAACTCCCGAGTACCATTTACTCAAATAGCAAAAGAACTAGATGTACCCGATACAACAATACACTTCAGAGTCAAAAAACTCTTGGAGAACCAAGTCATTCGCCAGTTTACCATAGTGGTTTCAGCCGAAAAATTGGGATATGGTGCTTGCGCCTTGGTTCGAATAAACATTGGAGGCCACATAATTCCTGATATAAGTGTGCAGAGAACAAAAGAAATCTCGGAAAAACTCAAAAAAATGAACCAAGTAAGATTCCTGGCAACTGGCGACCATGGAACTTCTCTTTACGCGGTTATACTCGGACGTTCAAAGCAAGAATTGGAAAAGCTGCTATCTGAATTGCAATCCAATCCAGATGTCCAAGATTTAAATGTGTGGGATCTACAAAAGCTATTGAAGGGAGAGGAAATCATAAGTCCAATACCGCCATGAAGGGTGAATGGAAAAAATGATGGAAAGAATAAAATCTGGAATACCTGGACTGGATGGAATTCTGCATGGAGGATTCGTAAAAGGAACAAACATCCTAGTTTCCGGGGGGGCAGGAACAGGAAAAACAATATGTTGTATGCAGTTCTTATATGCGGGAGCAGCCAAATATGACCAGCCGGGAATATTCGTAACCCTGGAGGAAAAACCCCGCGAAATAAGGAGAGAGGCCAGCCAATTTGGATGGGATTTCGAAAAACTTGAACAAGAAAACAAACTAATAATAATAGACGCAGCATCAAGCAAAGCCGGACTACCCACAACGGAACCCTACACATTGAGACGGGGCTTTGACATCAGCACCCTCGCCCAAGAAATCTATAAAGCAACAAAACAAATAAACGCCCAAAGGATAGCTATAGATTCACTCAGCGGGCTAGGAATAAGATTCGAATCCCAAACTGCAATCAGAAACGCCATCTTCAAACTCGCATCACTACTAGGAGAACTACAAACCACCAGTCTCATGACTAGTGAAATAACTGGAAAATCCGGATATTCAAGATATGGGGTGGAGGAGTTCATAGCTCAAGGTATTATTGTTTTATACTTAAATGAGGAGAATGGTGAGCTACGCCGAAGCCTAGTAGTTCGTAAGTTACGTTTTTCAAGTCACAGCTTGAAAGTATATCCCATAGAAATTGGCAGTCGGGGCATTGTGATTATGCCGGGCGGCGAACTCTGATAACAAGTTTTACAGGTGTGTACTTGTTTACAGAGTTGGCTCGGGGTTTGTTCAGGTAACATAGATAAATTGTGTGTTAGCTAACCTTCCTTTGGTTTGTAGTTCTTCCCCCAATTCACTTAATTTTGATAGATGTTTATCCTTCTCCAAACTAAATCTACTAGAGTCTTCCATTTTTATGTTAAAATTGTTATTTAGTCTTAGTAGTTTTTTAACATTTTTCAGGATGATAGTAATTTTTATTTATTTTTGATTTTATTGTTTTTTGATTTGCTGTGTTTAGTTGATTTTATTGAGTCGCTGATTTCGTTTTTTTGGGGTTTGAGTATGATACTGGTTTTGAATGTTGGCTCTTCCACTATTAAATTCAGGGTTTTTAGAGGAGAAGTTGAAGTTGATGGTGGTTTGATTGATAGGATTGGAGATAAGCCGGCTTTTGTCCGGGCTGGGGTTGAGAAACCGATTGATATAAGCACTCATGAAGAGGGTATCGAGTTTATTAAGGAATATTTGGTGGAGAGAAATTTATTTATTGAGGCTATTGGTCATAGGGTGGTTCACGGTTTAGATATTTCGGAGAGTAAAGTGATTGATGAGAAGGTTTTGGAAAAAATTAGGATAGCGGCTCCATTAGCTCCTTTGCATAATCCTCCCCAGTTGGCGGTTATAAAGGCTTGTGAATCTTTTATGGTGCCTCAAATTGCCGTGTTTGACACATCTTTTCATCAAACTTTGCCCGAGGCCGCTTACACCTATGCTCTTCCCAAAGAAATAATGGAGAAGTATTCTATTAGGAGATATGGTTTTCATGGGATATCCCACATGTATGTTTCCCTTAACGAAGCGGGGAGAGTGGTTTCCTGTCATCTTGGTAATGGGGTATCGCTAGCAGCAATAAGGGATGGGAAATGCGTGGACACTAGTATGGGTTTTACTCCTCTGGAAGGGCTGGTTATGGGTAGTAGGAGTGGAGATTTAGATCCAGGAATTTTACTTTTTCTTATGAGTAAAGGATTTACTTATCAAGAGCTTGATGATATGCTTAATAGGAGATCTGGGTTGCTGGGGCTGTCTGGAGAGAGTAACGATATAAGGGAGCTTATAAAGTCTAACAAGAAGGAGGCGAAACTGGCAATTGATGTTTTTGTCTATCGCTTGATAAAGTATATAGGCGCCTATGTTTCTGTTTTAGGCGGTCTGGACACGTTAATATTCACTGGGGGTATTGGTGAGAATGAGTGGAGGATTAGGAAAAGGGTTGTGGAGGCTCTTTCCTATCTTGGAGCCGAGCTAAACGAAGAAGATAATATTTTAAACCGGGAAATTATTTCAAGTAGGGGATCGAGGGTACTTGTTAAGGTTAAAAGGACTAACGAGGAGCTAATGATTGCTAGAGAGGTCTACAGGTTAATTGGGGGCTACCCCTAATCTATATTAGCTCGTTTAGGAATATTAGTCGGTTTGTTGCGTTATACCTTTTCAGTAGATTTAATGGATATTCTATGTCTCCGATTCGGGTTTGGATGTGTGCGTCTGACCCTATGGAGAGTTTTATGTCTTTTTCTTCGATTATCTTTTGGAATTTTTCATGTTTATAGTTATCTTTGGAAGTGTTTAATTCTACAAAGAGCTGGGTTTCTAACAATTTTTCGATGACTTTTTCCAATTTGTCATCTTTTAAGTAGCGTACCTCCATGTGTGCTATACCAACTAGGCAAGAATCTGAGAGTATTTCTTTGAACTTTTTTATTTTTGATATGATTAGGATTGGATCTCTTGTTTCAATGGGATAGTAGCTGTAGGGGTCTGTGACATATTCGAATAAATAGTAGTCAAAGTTGTGGCTGGTCAGTGTCTCAATGGATTTATCTGATAGGAAATCGTAGGTTCTAGCGTCTACTTCCAGGGCCACTTTTATCCTGATTCGACTTCTAAATTCTTCATCTAGGGCTCTAATTTCCTCGTAATAATCCGGCAGTCTTCGAGCAATTTTGGGGTTTTTCTCTGGGTCCATAGAAAAGTGGTCAGCTATACCTATTAACCGCATACCCTTTGATACTGCATACTCTGCAACTTCTCGGCAAGTGCAGATGCCATCTGACCATTTTGTATGGATATGAAAGTCAAAATTTGGTTTCAAAACCAATTTTATACCTTCTAGTTGCGTTGTGCTTCCTGCGTACATCGCTAACTAGTATAGGGCGCCTACTAAAAGTTTACCATCTAATTATTAACATTTTGCATAATGACTCAAACGTATAAATGCCAAGGAGTTCCTTGGCCTCTGGATGATGCGTTTTTGGAGGCTATCACCACTAGGTCCTCGCTGACCTCGTATGTTTCTTCTCCCCTTAACTGTGCTTCTTCTACTAATTTGACTAATTTTTTCTTATTCGATTTTTTCCTAAGTGTGGATAGAACCGCCAAGCCTCCATTTTCAATTATCCTTGCGATTTCCTTCACTGTTCTTTGTGGGTGCTCTACATTCTGAAGGATAGTTACTCCGAAAACCTTGTTGAAAGACTGGTCTCGGAATGGGAGATTGTTCAAGTCGGCTCTTATAAAGTTTGAATTTCTAATTTTTTTCCTCGCAATTTCTATCATCCTCACGGAGAAATCTATTCCCACTACCCTGTGTTTTGAGGCGATTTTTTCTATGAGCATACCTGTCCCGCAACCAGCATCCAGAACTAGGTCTCCTTTATGTAGGGTTATTTTTGAGAGTATCGATTTGTATTTCTCTTCCTGAATTTCTCTGTATCTTTGGTCGTATATCCATGCTGTCTGATCATATAGACTCATCTTTTTTTTGGAGGGGTTTTGGTTCTTCATGGCAAATTTCTTTTATTGTTACACACAGATAAATAATTGTTGATGGTGGTTTTACATGAATGTGCGACAACCCGTAGAATACCATTGTAATCCGGATTTCACAACTGGAGCTGGGGTAATTATAGATGCTCTCAAAAAAAATCGGACACTAATTATCATAGGTGAGTGTACTATAGAGTATCAGGGGCGTGCAAACTCTGAGTTAGGTTTAGGGGAGCGCATAGTGCTTATAAAGAAGGATGGAAGCTTTTTGGTTCACCGAGCTTGGGATTCTCAACCAGTAAATTGGCAGCCTCCAGGATGTATCTTTCAAACCAAATCCAGTAAAAAGGGTGTGCTTCTTAAGGCAATAAGAAAAAAACCAAGGGAATCCATTGGAATATTGTTCCCGAAACTTTTTATCATCCTCGTTTTGAATTTGAAGGACGAAGCAGAATTCATCATGTTTGGTAGCGAGGAAGACATGCAGAGGGCAATCCTAGCGAAGCCTGATCTAATTGAGGAAGGTTTTAAGCCAATTCTAAAAGAAAAGGTGGTTGAGCAGGGATTCGTGGACGTATACGGTGTAGATAATCAGGGTAGAACTTTAGTGATAGAGTTGAAGAGAAGAAAGGCCCAAGTTCAGGATGTGCTGCAACTATTAAAGTATCTGGAAGATATAAAAAGGAAAAGTGCTGGGCGTCCTGTGAGAGCAATGCTTGCCGCGCCCTCCATATCTAAAGAAGCGTCTTTAATGATTCAGGCGAAGGGCCTTGAATTCAAAACTCTGAGTCCTAAAACATGCGCTGAAGTTTTAAGATTAACCGCCTCGAAAAAAATAACCGAGTTCATGTGAAAAATGCGTTTAGTTTATATGAACTAGCTCAGAAATAAATTTGAATATCAACCACATCTTTATATACTATATGTGATGTGAATATGTGGAAAAAGGGTTCACCCCTAAATTTAATGTTTACAGAATTAAAAGCACGTTTAAAATGCGAAACTGAACATTTCAAAGAGGTAGAAGTTAAAACTTGCTTTTGCTAATATTTTACTCCTTGGTGGGTATGCCTAGAAGACTACATTGTTGGTAGGAGGAAAAAATTTGGAATCAAGACTTGAAGAAATATTGAATAGAATAGTTAAGTCGGGCAAAATTAGTCGTGAGGAGGCTTTGAGGCGCATTAATGAGAAAAAGAAGAAGATGGGTGGTTTGCTTACGGATGAGGGAGCTGCTCATCTTGTGGCGAAAGAATTAGGGTTAGACGTTTATGAGAATATTAGTTACAAGAAGCCAGCTCTCGAAATCAAGGACATTTCCTTGGATATGAGGAACGTAACAATTACTGGGGTGATTACTCGCATTTTTCCCGCCAAAGAATTTACTTCTAAAGATGGGAGAAAGGGCAAAATGGCCAGCATACTACTTTCTGATAAATCTGGGGAGCTTCGCTTGGTTTTGTGGGGTGAGCACGTAGAACAAATAGAAAAGGGTAAGATAAAGGAGGGGCAAATTGTTCGCGTGTTCTATGGCTACGTAAAAGAGGGGTTGAAGGGTAATCCCGAGATACATTTGGGGTACAGAGGAAGATTAGAGATAGAGCCTAAAGACGTGAAGCCCAGTGATTATCCCAAACCAAAAACTGGGCTCATCAAAATAAGTGAAATTGAGCCAAATATGATAAGTGTAGACACTGTAGGCGTCATACAGAGGCTCTCACCCACATCAGAATTCACAAGACCAGACGGCAGTCATGGGAGAGTCTGTAATGCAACTATGGTAGATGAAAGCGGGGAAATAAGGGTTGTTTTTTGGGACGACCAAGTGGAGTTGGCTGAGAGGCTCAGTGAGGGGGACACAATTAAAGTTGAGGGTGGATACACCAAAGTTGGTCTAAGAGAAGCACCAGAGCTACACATTGGCAAATTAACAAGAGTGACTGTAAACCCCGACATTGAAGTAAAGGTTGAAATTAGCCCACAGCCTCAAGAAATATCCGCAAAAATCAAAGATTTGAAGCCTGATATGAGAAGCGTAAACATAGAAGGACGCGTAGTAAGTGTTTCCGATGTCCGAGAATTCACAAGAAAGGACGGATCAAGTGGTAGGATGATTTCATTCACCATCGCGGATGACACCGCGGGAGTTAGAGTCGCCGCCTGGGGAGACCATGCTGAAACTCTTAGTGGAATCTCGGAGGGTGACACCCTAAAAATAAGGAGAGCATATACCCGCACTGGTTTACAAGGCGAGGTTGAAGTGCATCTGGGAAGATTTACTGAGGTGGAGTTGAACCCTGCTGAGATTGAAATTCCCGACGTTAAACTCGATGTTAAACCCAAAGCCACAAGTGTAACGAGAAAAAGCATATCCGAGCTGGAGAACAATCAGACAGTTGAAGTCAGAGCCACCCTGGTCCAGCTTTACCAGAAAAAACCCGTTTATGAAGCCTGCCCTAAATGCGCCAAAAAAGTTGAAAAAGTAGACGAAGAATGGACGTGTAAGAATTGTGGGCCAGTAGAGGCTCCAGTAATCCGATACATGTTCAGCGGAGTCTTAGATGATGGCACCGGAGCCATTCGAGCAAACTTTATGGGAGATGCGGCTCAAAAATTGCTAAGCATGACTCCCGAAAAGGCGTATGAACTGATTAGAAAATCCAGCAACCAAATAGAACCCCTGAAACTGAAGGCGCCAGAGGTGGAGGGCAAAGAAATAGTAGCCACAGCAAGGGTTACATACAATGAATTTACCAAATTATTGGAACTAAACATAATAGACATTAGAGAACCAACCCCCGAGGAAGAATCAAAAATACTTATGTCAAAACTTAATAAGAGAAAGTAGAAAACTTCCAAATAGAGAATCGCTAGTGGGAAAAAGCATTTAAACTGAAATCCAAATTTTATCTTTTTCTACGCCCTCTAAGAGTGTGAGAGGAGAAAAGTATAAGTTCAACTCTACTTACTGTTACTGCGTAGAAGTGAATCTAATTCTTCTCCTGAAATTGAATAGAGAATGAAAATACTAAGTATCAATTTGGTGATATGTTTGGCGATATTCTTGGAAGGGAAATCGGAATGCCCTGTATGTGGAAAAAAGACACTTGAAAGTAGCTTTACGGACTTGAACATTCCCTACTTTAGTGAGATATATTTAGTGAGGTTTCAATGTTCTTCGTGTGGGTATAAGGTAAGTGACTTTTTAAGTACACGTTACGGGAAACCAATCAGATGTACTTATAAAGTCAAAAATGAGAAAGAACTAACAGCCCGGGTAATCCGGGCTACCACGGGAACCATAAAAATCCCCGAACTAGGCACCACAATCGAACCAGGTCCAGCCTCCGAAGCGTATGTAACCAATGTTGAGGGCGTCATTTCCCGAATATTAGAAGTTGCAGAAACCGCAAGGGAATGGGCTGAAACCGATGAACAGAAAAGAAACAGCGACATTGCCATAGAAAAAATAAAAAAGGCAAAAACAGGGGAAATGCCCTTCACTCTGATACTGGAGGATCCCTTCGGAAACAGTATGATAGTAGCTAAAAACCAGTCAGAAGTAAAAGTTAAAGAACTAACAGTAGAAGAATTGCGAGATCTCAGAACTGGAGGCTTAATATTCTTTACATCCAGCGACTCGAACGAATCCACACAAGAAGACTGACCGCCAAAAATAATTAAAAGCCTTCCCCCAACCATTCAAGAACACAAATATCTCATTAATTTAGAATGTTGGCAGCTTTGGAATATTTGCACCTGACTGCAAGGCATTTAGATACAGTGAAGCAATAATCACAATGATAAGAGCGACGCAGGCAATAACGACTATGCCTGGTCCAATTTTTGGTCCCGCAGTTTCTTCCTCGAAGAAACGAATGAGACCCGCGCCTGCAACTGGCATCGGGGCTGTATCTCTGGCTCTTCTTCTCTTAATTTTGGACAATTCTTTTCCTCCTGTAGCTTTACTTTGCAACCTTTCATATAAAAATGTTTTCTAAAACCAGCTCTTGTGGAACAAATTATGAATTTTTAATTTACCCTTAATTTAAAAAACCAAAAATATGCAACAAAAACCCTAGAACCTTAAGCGTTGTGCTCTCCATTAGTTTATTTAGCCTTTTTAAAATTCGGTTTTAAAAAACAAATTTAAAATCTTTTTATTCTTGTAGAGGGTTTTGATTTTTAGAATGTGAATTGGCATTTGCAGGGGTTGCTATTACATCTGGGGCACTTTCCGGGGTATTTTGTTTGCACTGCTTCTTCCAAGTCTATGTTTAATACGTTAGCTAGGCTTGCTAGCCAAGCGAAAACATCTGCAAATTCCTCCTTGATTTTTTCTTTATCTTCGGTTCTTAGTACTCGTGCGAGTTCTCCGATTTCGCTTACCAGCCAAGCAAAATTACCGAGTTTCCCTCTTTTCTCATCATTTTTAAAGTAAAGGTCACGCATTAACTGTTGGAATTCCTTTATTTCCATTAGGATCACCTCGCCTGTACAAGTAGGATTTCTATAATTGTGTGGTCAAACGGAAATTTATCCGCCGTCTATTACCAAGAATTTAAGTGCAGTACACTCATATCTGAATTCAACATTATGTTACTGCTATAATTCCTTTTCTGGACGATTTATACCTTTGTTTAACGTTTTTGCCATTTCTCTAATTGGTTGGTAATGTTTTTTGGGGTGCTCAAGGTGCAAATAATTTATAATAGTATGTGACTATATTTAAATTAGAAGTTCTACAAGTGTCATAGGGCGTCTCAAAAAGATTGGAAAAATCCGCGTCCAAATTCGCGCCTATTAAATATATTTAAATTAAAAAGTAACAATTAAATAACTCAAAATAAAATCTGCTTTTAGTGGGAACACATAGGATAGGTGTGGCTCAATCAGATATGGAGGAATGAAAATTTTGAAAGTACAGGACATCATGGAAGATAAAGTACCGTATGTAACAGTGCCAGGGACTAGAGATGAAGTTCTGAGCGTTATGAGGGAGACTAAAAAAACCTACCTACCTGTAGTAAAGAAGGGTAAGATGGAGGTTGTAGGAACAATTTCAGAGAGAAATCTTATGGATAAGCCCGAAGAAAGTCAAATTGCGCTACTCATGAAAAGAGACCCCATAACTGTTTCTAAGGAAACAACAGTGAGGGAGCTAGTTAAGATACTTTTAGAAAACAACCTGAGATACATCCCTGTCACTAAAGACGGCAAAGAACTGGTTGGGATGGTGTCAGTATCGGATGTGGTTAGGAAGGCCATAGCGGTGGAGAAAGATTTGGGCCCCATAAAAGACTATGTTAAAAAAGAGCTGGTCACTGTTTGGGAAGGCACACCTATTCCCGTAGCGTTCAAAATAATGAGACTGGCAAGAGTAAATGTATTACCTGTACTTGATGATAATGGTAATTTGTCGGGTATAGTTGATGATTCTGACTTTCTACATTTAAGCGAGGTGGTTTCCGAAGAGAAAGTGTCAAGTATATCTGCTACCAGCGAGGGCACCGACTGGAGCTGGGATTCCGGGGACATTTTCCACATCACCACTAAAATACTTCGTTTGCCCAATAAGCCAGTTAAAGAGGTAATGACCAAAAGCGTGGAAACCGTAACAGAGCTCACAAGCTTTGACGACTGCGCCAGAAAGATGAGAAAGTTCGATTTAAATCAGATACCAGTAACCGACGCTAAAGGAAACCTCAGCGGAATAATACGCGACATTGACTTAATCAGAGGCTTCTTCCAGATCAGCAAATAAGAATAGAACTCCCCAAAAGCAGTCTCATCGAATTCTCCGTGCCTAGTTTAATAATGCTGGGTAACTCTTCTATTACTTTATTTACTTCTTTGTGGTTACACGCTTCTTAAGCCGTAGTCTCTTACTTTTACACCTGCGACATTTGGTTGCATAGAGGGCGTTTCGCGCGTAGCACTTCCTACATATCTTGACATATAGTAGGTGTGTTGCCGCAATTCTTCTTTTATCGGGATCTCCAATAGGCATACTCTGTCACCTGCGAGCTTGAGCACTGTCATTTTAAAGATATGATACACTTTTAAGCTTTTTCTACAAACTTATAGGCAGTCATATGGATATTTTTTGGTTGTGGGAGTGGTATTGTCGTCTGTGGGCTTTTTTGAATCTTTACAAACTCTGTTTTCCAAACTTGTAGAACTATTAGAAGAACCGGGCGGCCACTTCATATGCAATGAAATAAATTTATGAGTTAGCAATTTAACCTTAAAAATCCAAAATCGTATATTTTCTTTCAACTGATTGTCTGGAAAATTTGAGATGGAGGATAGTGTTTGCGCCTTTTTGAATATGAGTGTAAAAAAATACTTCAAGACCAGGGCATTCCAGTACCTAAGGGTTCAGTTGCCGATTCGCCTGGAGAAGCAGTTAAAATTGCTGAAGGTTTGAGGGGGCCAGTGGTAGTAAAAGCTCAAATTCCCATTGGAGGCAGAGGCAGACTAGGAGGAGTAAAGTTTGCAGAAGGCCCCAAAGAGGCGGGAGAAAAGGCTGCCGAGCTGATTGGCTCCTATGTGGGAGATATTAAAGTAGAGCGAGTGTTAATAGAAGAAAAAATTGATTTCAGAGATGAAATCTACATTGGGATAACCATAGACCGCTCTGCTAAAAGACCAGTTGCCATAGTAAGCCGGTTTGGCGGAATGGACATTGAACAAGTGGCATTTAAAACACCAGATAGGGTACACAAACATTACATTAATCCAATAAGTGGACTAAATGAGGAAGAATCCATAAATCTGACTGAGAAAATGCGACTTGAAACTGAAGAACTTATACAAGTTTCTTACATTCTGAAACGTTTGTGGGAAATAACACGCAAATACGATGGAGAATTGGTGGAAATAAATCCTCTGGTTAAAACTGTTGATGGAAAATTCTTAGCTTTGGATGCCAAACTGGTCATCGATGACAACGCTCTTTTTAGACATCCTGAATTTAAAACACACCAGTCGCCCCTAACTTCCGACTTGGAGGCTAAGGCGCTTGCAGAAGGCTTGACCTATGTCCAGTTGGATGGTGATATTGGTGTAGTTGGTAACGGTGCAGGGCTGACTATGGCTACCATGGACCTACTTAGCCTCTATGGCGGGAAACCCGCAGACTTCCTCGACTTGGGTGGAGGGGCTACAAGGGAAAATGTTTCAGCAGCATTAAAAATTCTGCTAAGTAACAAGAGAGTAAAAGTTGTACTGATAAACGTTCTGGGAGGTATAACCCGCTGCGACGAAGTAGCAATGGGAATAATTAACGCCTATAGTGTGTCTTCTTCAAGAGTTCCTCTCGTGGTTCGAATGATGGGAACCAACGAAGCAGAGGGGAGAAAACTCCTAAAAGAGATAGGGATAGAAACATTTAGAGATATGGAGGAGGCGGCTCAAAGAGCAGTGGAATTATCAGGGAGGTTTTGAATGGCAATTTTGGTGGATAAAGATACCAGAGTAATAGTGCAAGGAATAACTGGATACCAAGGAAGTTTTCACACCAAACTCATGTTAGAGTACGGCACAAAAATCGTTGCAGGTGTGACGCCTGGCAAGGGTGGTGTGGAAGTTCATGGGGTACCCGTGTACAATTCGGTGAAGGAAGCTCTTTCTGAACACGACGCAAACTCTTCTATTGCATTCGTTCCAGCAAGATTCTGTTTAGAGGCGATTATGGAGGCAATAGAGCAGCACCTGAGCCCCATAGTAGTAATCACTGAGGGAATACCTGTACACGATTCAATGATGCTCTTGGAAAAGGCAAGAGAGAAAAATGTGTTAATTATTGGGCCAAATACTCCCGGAATAATTACCCCAAGCCAGTGCAAATTGGGAATTATGCCTGGGCACCTATTTAGCAGGGGAGGCATAGGTTTAGTCAGTCGATCAGGCACTCTAACCTATGAGATTGCATCCAAACTAACAAACTCGAAACATGGGCAGTCGACATGTTTGGGAATAGGTGGAGATAAGGTTAATGGATTATCCTACATTGATGTGCTTGAGATGTTTAGGCAAGATTCACAAACAAGCGCGGTGGTTCTAGTAGGCGAAATTGGGGGTACATTGGAGGAAGAAGCCGCAGAATTTATCAAAGAAACGAGGTACGAAAAGCCAGTAATTTCCTTTGTTGCTGGGAAGACCGCTCCATTCGGAAAAACAATGGGACATGCAGGGGCAATAATATCTGGTGGAAGAGGTTCTCACACAAGTAAAATTAATGCCTTCAAGAAGGCAGGGGTTCACGTAGCCGAAGCTCCCTCTGATGTGGCTAAAATAATTAGTGAGCTAGGATTATAAATTTAAGCATTTGAAATTTGTTGTTAATATCGATTCGGATTATTTTTAGACCATTGTTTCTAGAACGATATGGGCGCTGGTTTCCTCGACGCCGTCAATTTCTGAGACTGTCCTTAAGAATTTATCTAGTTTAGATTGTGCCACCTGAGCTATAATGTCAACATCACCTGTAACCCTATAGATTTTTGTTGCTCCCGACTTTTTTATTTGCTCGTAGGCTTTCACTCTCTTTTGGGGAAAAACCTTCATGAACACAAATGCGTCAATTCCTGTTTCCCCTAATATACCTAAGGCTTTACTTGTAAGATCAATGAATCCCCTGCCTGTTCTGATTAGACTGCTGTCTCGAAGCTTTCTGAGATGATTACTAAGACCCTGCCTAGTGATACCTAACTCTTTGGCCAGTGATGTTTGAGTCTTGTAAACCGTGCAAACTTGAATGTTTTCGCCATTTTCATAAAACTTTTTTAGAATCTGAATCTGCTTCTCAGTTACCTTAATATTCTCTTTTTCCATTTTTCAACAATCATCTCTTAATGTTGTTCTATCAGCTCTTTACAAATGTAAATATTTACAAATGTAAATAAAAAGTTTATCTTTAAATAATGACTAAAATACAGAACAGACTATTCACACCAAAAATGTGACGTTTTTAAATAAAGTGACTATTTATACTCTAAAATAAATCCCGTTATTAGTAGCCACTTTAAATAGTACATATCCAGTTATGATTTAAGGAGACTGCTACAATGCCTGAAGTAGAATTTAAGTCTGGAAAATTGACTTTGGAAGGCTATTTAGAACTGCCTAAAGGGGCGGGGCCCTTCCCAGCGTGTATCGTCTGCCATCCTCACTCCCTTTATGGGGGAGAAATGCACAACAATGTGGTTATGGGTGTGTGTAGCCACCTTGTTAAGAGCCAAATAGCTGCCTTGAGATTCAACTTCCGCGGCGTGGGGAGAAGCCAAGGAGAATTTGGTGAAGGAATCGGAGAACAAGAAGATGCGGTAGCCGCCCTAGAATTTCTTCTTCAAAGGGACGAAATAGACGCCGAGAGAATAGCCCTAGCAGGATACTCTTTCGGAGCTTTTGTGGGGCTAGCGGCGCTGAATGGAAACGAGAACATTAAAGCACTTGTAGGCGTCTCTCCCCCCCTAACACTATTCGAATTCAGCTATTTGAAGAACTGCACAAAACCCAAACTGTTAATAATAGGTGACATGGATCAATTCACACCACTAAAGGTGTTCAAAGAATTCTACGAAAAAATTCCAGAACCCAAAAATAAAAGAATTATAGAGGGAGCAGACCACTTCTACTGGGGATACGAAAACGAAGTGGGGCAAGTAGTAGCCGACTTTTTAAAGAAAACCTTCAAAAACATACCTTAAAGAAAATCAAAAGAATATCTTAAAACCCACATTCCGCACCCCCTTTAACATAAATATATTTTTTCATAGACTGTTCCCAGAAGTGCAAGAATCTTCCGGTGAACCTCCCTGAGGTTAAGCACCGCAATAATCCTCTCCTCCCCCTCACCCCCCACTTCCAGCAACAGGTGTATCCCCTCAAACAATTGGAACACCCACCGCATGGTGGGCCGCTTGGTGGGCTTCCCCTTCTGATCCGGAATATGCTCCTCCCTTTCCTCCAGAACCCTGCGAAGCTTGTACTGAGCCACAGAGTAGACAAGCAGGCTGAGAACCATAATCATAACAAGACTCACGATCCTCTGAGGCTTCTTCAGAAACACCGAGGAGGCGAAGAAAAGGGGGTCTTTAAGGAACCGGAAGTCCCTCTCAACACTCTGCTGCCCCTTATACTCTTCCAGAAGCTGGTCGCTGTCCAGTTTCAGGTCGTTTGTGGCCACAATAAACTTGCCCCTCCTCCTCTCCTCAGCGTCCACCCGCTCCTCATCCACATCAAAGGAAGCCCTCACCCTGTAGACCCTTCTGGGGGGCTGCATGTTCCTAACCGGTCTACCCCTTCTTCCAGTCTTGTTGACCTCAACTATGTTCACTGAGCCTAATTTATGGTACTTCCACCCTTGAGCCGATTTTTGGACTGCGGAGAGGGCGTCCTCCGGGCAGTTGAATTCCCGGTTCCCCAGGTGCCACAGCTCCCTCTCAATCTTCTCCCCCTCCTTCTTTATGTTTCTTTTCAGGGTTTCCATCTCCCGCTGGTAGCCCTTCTCTGAGAAAACCACAAGCCACTTCTGCTCCACCCCACCATAATTGCTTCTGTACGCCTGGTGTTTGTAGCCCTCCAGGCTACTTTTAGCCATTTTTTCGGTTTCACACTCCTGAATCAGCCTTTTTGCCTCCCAGATGTTCTCTGGGACGCGGCTTATCCACCTAACCAGGGGGGAGATTTCCCGGATGTTGTCATCACTGTAAAGTGCGGCGTCCATGACGTAGTACACTTCTTCGCCGTCTCCGGCGGCGAGTTCTTTTGAGAACTTTTTTATTACCTCTGGGAAGTGGTTTTTGTCGGAGGCGTTGCCACTCAGGACGTCGAGCCATATGGGGAGGTCTGACTGGGAGAGGGTGATGAGGGAGACTATGAACTGTTTTAGGTCGCTCCGCCCGTTCTTATTGGGGCGACCATAAGTTATGGTGATGGGGGTCATGTCTTCTTCTTGCTGTTGGTACTGGCCGTGGACGCTCATGGTGGTGGTGTCGAGGTGGAGG
Organism: uncultured archaeon; assembly: GCA_964510585.1. GTDB lineage: Archaea > Asgardarchaeota > Jordiarchaeia > Jordiarchaeales > Jordiarchaeaceae > Jordiarchaeum. Next base: position 45,703 of record CAZECW010000187.1, read on the forward strand.
AATTTTTTCTCGACCCCCATGAGTTTCGCCACTTTGAGGGAGATGTGCATAAAGATCTGGGTGGGGTTGTTCTGGTACAGTCGGTCCAGGGCTCTTCCCAGGGTGTCGTCGTTGAAGTCTTCTGGTTTTAGGCCTTCCCTTATGAGGAGTTCTACGGGTTTGTTGTGCATGAATCCCGGGAAGAGGTAGAGGGGTTTGCTTGTGAATCCCAGGGCGTTTATGACCATGGCGAGGACTGCGTCGCCAGTTGTGACCTTCTGCTGGTCGTTTACTCCCACCATGCGGTTTATCTCTTCCACTAGGTGGATTTCCCTGCACACGCCGGAAACTATGCCCAGATGGTCGATTACTTTGCTGCGGTATTCCATGTCTCAACCATTGTTCTTGAAATTAATAAAAATATAAGTAAGGGTGCGGAAAGTGGGTTAAAATTAATAAAAAAAATGGGACCAAACGGTTCCTCTCTATACTTTTGGTCCGATTAAACTAAGCCCTCTGGCTTACTTCTTCTTTTTGGCTTTTGGCTTCTCCTTTGTTTCTGCTTTTTCTTCCTTTTTCTCTTCCTCTTCTTCAGCCTTTTCGAGTTCCTCGAGGGGGACTGGGGGTGGTGTGGTCATCATAGTATAACCTATCCAAGCTGCGATGACAAGGATTAGTGTTACTCCCAGCCAGATGGGTATGGCCACGGCTAGGAATCTTGGTGGAACTGGAATCCAGCTTAGTAATCCCGCTGACCAGTACTGTAAAAGTGCTATGGTGTGGGCGCCAATTATTGGACTTATCTCTCCCGAAGTGAGTGCCAGCATGAGTTGAATTGTTGTTGCTCCATTGTCCACCTGCGTTCCTATCCAGACCCCAAAGTACAGGGTCCACCAAGTGTACCAGAGGATGATTAACACTGCAACAATGAATATTATTGCGCCATAAATCTTATCTCTAGCCATTTTCTATACCTTCCAAACATTATTTTTAAGATACCCTTTTAAGTTATTAGCTTTTCGGCACTTCACTTTTCTGAGAAGTGTCTAGTAGTGGATATTTCCATATTTACAATACAAGACATTAATAAAAATTTCTCTAATTTGGCAATCGTAATTGGCTCGTTTTCGTTTGCGTTTGCAAGAAGCGGTTCTACCCAAACCATAAAAGTCAGATTAGAAACAATAGAATTGTAAAATTTAGAAGCTGTAAATAGGAATCCGGCTTAAGAAAATTGTTTTTGCGTGACCTGTAATTACAAATTAAATTTTTATTTCTTTTAGATATTCTTTTATTGTTAATACCTCGTAGCAGCCTTTTTTCAAGTCGTTTAACAAGTTTTTGAGGTCGCTTAAGTTTTTGTTGATCTCTTCCTCTTTTAGAATCCTTTTTTCTTTTATGAGATAAGCTAAATGCCAGGGATGGAAGGATATCTGAAGTAAACCTCCTTTATCGTTTTTCTGGTAGGCTCTTATGATTTTTTTGTATTGTTCCAGTTTTCTCTTCTTTTCGAAGAGCGCCCATGTGTACAGTGTCATTCTTCCGGTGTTTAGGGGATAGACTGGGACGGGGACTTCTATTATGTTTTTTTGGTCTTCTTTTATACGGTAGGGTAATGGGGTTTCTACTGTTTCCACCATTATTGATGAGTCATATAGGTATCCCAGTTTGGTTAGAGCTTTGAAGGTGTCCGAATTAGTTTTCAGATAGGGGGCTCTAAATCCTTCGGGTTTCACTTTTAACAAGTTTTTAATGGTTTGCGTGGCTTCTCTCAAAATTTTTAATTGCTCGTTGTAACTGATTCTTATTCTCGTCTCCTCTCCAGTTAAATCCTCATGGTTTAATCCATGACAGCCAACCTCGTATTCCCTTAGGGATTTTATGATTTCGCCATGATTTTCTTTGAGATATTTTAGAGTTCTCGCCTCGATGAAGAATGTGGCTTTTAACCCTATTTCTCGGAGAAGTTCTAGGGTTTTTGTGAGGCCCTTAACGGTGCAGTCAAAAACCGCATCCTTTTTTCCATCGTATTTTGATGTTAGAATATCACTAACTGCATGTTTAACCCCTTTGAGGGGCATGGGGCAATCCCTGTCAAGGTCTATGGTGATTGCGATGTTGATACTTGTTCCTCCTACAAATATTCGAGTAGTGAAAAACAACATATACATCAACTTTAAAAACAATTCGGAAAATTCAAGATTGGAGGTCTAGTTGGCAAATGGTGGCGCAGATACTCGACGGCAAACAGATTGCAAGTAGCATAGAAAACGAGATAATAGAGGAAACAAAGGAGCTCATAGAAAAACACGGCGTAACACCCGGCCTTGCAGTTATTCTTGTGGGAAGCGATCCCGGCTCTCAAGTCTACGTAAACATTAAGAAAAAAACCAGCAGTAGACTTTCTTTCCACTTTGAAGAACACGTGTTTCCAGACACCGCGAAAGAGGAGGAAATAATTGAGCTCATCCAAAGATTAAATGATGATGACAAGATTCATGGGATTCTGGTTCAGCTCCCCCTGCCAAAACACTTAGATGAAAACAGGATACTCTCAGCTATTTCACCTGAAAAGGATGTGGACGGTTTGCACCCCCTAAACATGGGTAAACTACTCCTGAGACAGGAGGGTTTCATCCCAAACACGCCCGCCGGCATATTAGAGATGCTTAAGAGAAGCAATATAGACGTGAAGGGAAAGGATGTTGTAATAGTAAACAGGAGCAAAATTGTGGGAAGACCACTTATGGTTTTACTAATAAATAACGATGCCACAGTCACCGTTTGCCACACCAAAACAAAAGGTATAAAATCACACACGAGTCGTGCAGACATCCTTGTGGCAGCGGTGGGTAAACCAAATTTTGTTACCGCCGATATGGTAAAGGAAGGAGCCATAGTGATTGATGTGGGAATAAACAGGGTGGAAGGTAAACTGTGTGGAGACGTAGACTTTGAAAATGTTAGAAAAAAGGCCTCCTACATTACCCCCGTTCCAGGAGGCGTTGGTCCACTTACAGCAATTATGCTTATGAGAAATGTTCTCCTGGCAGCGAAGCGAAGCCTAAAAAAATATGAATAGTGTTACGCTCTAAATTTTCATTCTTCTGGTTTTATGGGCATTGAAAAGTATGGAAAAAAAGGAAGGATTTTTGCTTTATTCGTACCTTTTCCGGAACCAGTCTGGCAATACGTATCCGATGTAAGTAGGCATAGCAGATATCATTACAAGGGTCCATCCTACAAATAGGAAAATTGTCCAACCTCCTAAGATGCTGTCAAGGAGATAGCTTAGGAAGAACAGGATGAATAGCACAGCTGTAATTGACACTAATAGAAAGCCTCTCTTGTAGACTTTACTGTCCGTTATTCGCATAGCTTTAATGGAGTAATAAATCAGCAAGCCTTGAGTAACTAGTCCCAGCATAAAGATGAGGAACCAGTTAACTGTTATGTATATGTTTCCTATGAGGAATGCAATCACTACCCCCATGAAAATCAAGTAGGGTACAACATATTTTATCCTCACTTCCTTGAAGGCCTCAAAGGTGAACAAATAGATGAAAAGATGTCCTATTGCTGCCGGTATGAGCGCGGCGCTCCACTGGTAAACTAGAAGCGTTGGATACCCTTCAAAGTGGAGAATTATTGATGTTGTTGTCTGGTCGAAAATCAATAACACTCTTCGCATATCTAGTGGAATTGGGTAGCCAGTCAACAAGTATGGTATAATGGTGTAATCCATTAGTATTAATCCCCAGTACTTGGTGTATATAAGGTGTCCATAAGCGGCCATTAAAGCGCCCAAGGTGAACATCAAATAAGTTAGGGCCAAATACTTGATGGCTTTTCTTTGTTTTTCGCGGTAACGCTGTGCAAAGAGGACACTGAAACCCAAAAGTAATATCGCCATCAAAATCTCGTATATCACCAGCTCGTATAAAATGGTTAAATTGATCACTTTCGCATCCCCAAATATGTTATTCTAACTATTTTTTTCTGTGGTCTTTAATTATTATTTAGAAAAGTCCATAATTATAGCTTTTTTGGATAAAAAACTTTTATGCAGGGTTGGCGTAGAGCTTTAACTTTTTAGTAAGAACATTTAAGAGATTCTAAAACATGTTTTTAGGAGATTCACCACTAAAGCTGATGGTTAATAGGTAGATTTTTTACGGAAAATGCTTATTGTGACTCCTTGGAGTATACCCTATTAAAGGGAGTTGAAAAAGTAATGGTGATTAAGAGGGCTTTAATCAGTGTTTCAGATAAGAGCGGAATCCTTGATTTTGCCTTAAAACTACATGAAATGGGCGTCGAAATAATTGCCACAGAGGGCACAGCGGAACTGCTGAAAAAGTCTGTCCCCGTAACCCCTGTTTCCAGCATTACCAAGTTTCCCGAGATGCTCGATGGACGGGTAAAAACACTTCACCCCCTGATCCACGCTGCCATACTTGCAAAACGAATTCCTGAACATTTGAGTCAACTTGAGAAGCTCGGAGTTGCACCCATAGATATGGTGGTAGTTAATCTTTATCCCTTTAAAAAAATCATTAAAGAAAGTGATGATTTGGAGAGAGCCCTGGAGAACATTGACATTGGCGGTGTAACACTGATTAGATCCGCCGCAAAGAACTATAAAGACGTAGTTGTGGTGGTAAATCCTTCAAGATACGCTGAAATCATAGAGGAGTTGGAGGAAGGGGGAAATGTCAGCACAAAAACTAGGCAAATTTTGGCGATTGAAGCATTCCTACACACTGCTGAGTACGATGACATAATCTCCAGTTTTCTACAAAAGAAGTTTATTCCCGAAGAGGAATTTCCAAAAAATCTGAGTCTAAGGTATCACAAGATTCAAGATTTGAGTTATGGCGAGAATCCACATCAAAAGGCGGCGTTTTATAGGGAGCCTGATGTTGTAGAGCCATGTGTGGCTAACGCAATCCAACTACATGGTAAGCCCCTTTCATTTAACAATGTCTACGATGCCAATGCGGCTTTCGAATTGGTAAAGGAATTTGAGGAGCCTGCTGTGGCAATCATAAAACACACTAATCCCTGCGGTGCAGCCATTGGAAAAACAATCAGCGAAGCCTATAGGAAAGCCTACGAAACGGATAAAGTGTCTGCGTATGGGGGCATTGTGGGCTTAAACCGAGAGGTGGATAGGGAAACTGCAGAGCAAATAGCCTCAACATTTATTGAGGTGGTAATTGCGCCGGGCTTCAGCGACGAGGCTCTCAAAATCCTAAAACAGAAGAAAAATCTAAGATTACTAAAAACACCACCCGTAACTAGGACTCTACCAGGCTGGGATATGAAAAAGGTTGTGGGTGGACTCTTGGTGGAAACCATGGATGTGGGTAAAATAGATCCAAACCAATTCAGGGTGGTGAGTAGGAGAAAACCCAGCGAAAAGGAGTGGAAGGCAGCGCTTTTTGGTTGGACACTGGTAAAATACGTAAAATCAAACGCCATTGTTCTTGTAACCGAAGACATGGCTGTGGGAATCGGAGCCGGCCAGATGAGTAGAGTAGACTCGGCAAAGATTGCCATAGAGAAAGCCGGGGAAAGGGCTAGGGGAGCTGTTCTGTGTTCAGACGGCTTCATTCCTTTCAGGGACACCGTCGACGAGGCGGCAAAGGTGGGTGTAACCGCAATAATCCAGCCAGGAGGTTCGGTAAGAGACAAAGAGGTCACTGAGGCGGCTGATGAACACGACATGGTGATGATCCACACCGGAATAAGACATTTCAGACACTAGATATCAGAACCTAAAACTCGTAGGATTTTTAAGCTGGCCAATTCTTTTTTTACCTAGGGTTCTTTTAGTCCATAATTCTTGGAAGGAAACTATAATGCAGGAGTTATTGGTTCCGCCCGATGTTCTAAAACTGCTCAAAAAGCAGAAATACCAGATTGTTGGGAGGCACTCTGCAGTTAAAAAATGCCGCTGGCTGCATAACAGCCTAGTTCAGGGCAGACACTGCTATAAGCAGGAATGGTACAACATCAAATCCCACAGATGCTTGCAGATGACCCCCACGGTAATCCACTGTACAAATCGCTGCCTTTCCTGCTGGCGTGTGGAGCCGGGAGACCTAGGATACCATTGGGACCAGTTAGCTTTTGGAGCGGACGTAGACGACCCAGAGGAAATAGTTGAAGGGTGCATCAAAGCTCAGAGAAAAATTTTATCCGGCTTTAATCCCTCTCACCACACTAAGGTCTCCTTGGAGAAGTGGAGGGAGGCTATGGAGCCCAAACATGTGGCGATAAGTTTGGCTGGTGAGCCAACCCTTTATCCCCGCCTGAGTGATTTGATTGAAGAATTTCACAGTAGAAGAATGACCACCTTTCTTGTAACCAATGGAAATCTTCCCGAGGTACTCGCAGAGATTACAGAGCCCACACAACTGTATGTTTCCGTTTATGGGCCGAATAAAGAGGTTTACAATAGGGTTTGTCGTCCTCTCCTCAGCGATGCTTGGGAGAGACTGATGAGATCCTTGGAACTGTTAGGCAGTTTCAGTTGCCCCACGGTTATGCGGCTGACACTAACCAATGGTTTAAATTTTATAGACCCAGAGGGTTATGCTAAACTGGTTGATAGGGCCAATCCTACATATGTGGAGTGTAAGAGCTATGTTTCTGTTGGTTACTCCCTCAACCGTGGTTTGAATGCGGATAATATGATTTGGGCTGCTGACGTGAGGAAATTTGCGGAGAAAATTGCTGAGTTTTCCGGGTACAACCTTATTGGCCATTCTGTTCCCAGCAGGGTCACACTTCTGAGCAGGTTGGAGAAGCCAATAAAGGTGGCTTAGTTTAAGTTGGTGGTCGGCTTGAGTGATATTACTGAGGAAGTTCTTAGTTTAGTTGTGGCTGCTACCCTAGCTTCCCAGAGCTACTATGTATGTTTACAGCCAGAAATTCTTGGCAAGAAGTATAGGCCAAGTGTTGCGGCCATTAAACCCAGACTAAGCGAGCTTAAAAAACGTGTTGAGAGAGGAGTTATCCCCCCAGAAATTGTTTACTATCTGGACGATGAGCAGTGGACTGGCGAGACAAACCTCACAAGCGAAACTAAAGAGGGCGGTTTTTCCTATGGAGAGTTTTTGGGTAACTCACCTTGGGTTGAGAAAAAAGTTGATGGTGGAGCTATTTATTGGCGTTTGAGAGATTACCAGATTCCGTCCCGGGAGTGTGTAATGGTTAATTGTGGGTTTGAAAATCCTATAAGGGCTGTGCGTACGCTTAAGGAACTGAAAGACTGCTGTAATAGGGCATACCTAGTATTCCCCTTTTATGTTGATGAGGATTTTCTTGATCATTGTGTTGATAGTGGCGTTGGTTTCCAAGTTTTTCATCGGGAAGTGGGTTTGCTTAAGGAGCTTGTTCCCGCTGAGTTCGAGGAGGTGAAGAACCACAAGTCCTTCCGTTTCCTCTGTGAGTTTGTGTTGGGAGAAAATCTGCGTTATAGGGTGGGAGAAAAATAATTAGGGAGTCTTTAACTTTGTCTCATGGTATAGTGTTGTCAGTTTCGGGTAAAGGTGGTGTGGGAAAAACAACGTTCACCGCCCTGCTATTACGCGAGCTAGTAGGGTTGGGGAAATATGATGTGCTTGCCATTGATGCTGATCCCTCTATGAATCTATCTACTGTTCTTGGATGCGGGGTTGGAGGAACAGTTGGGGACTTGGTTGATAGACTGAGTAGAGAAACGGATTCAGAAGAAATTGATGCCACACTGGAACAAATGATTTGGAAAATTGTGGCTGAAAATCGGACGTTTGACCTTCTCTCAATGGGCTTCACTGAAAGAGAGGGATGCTACTGTACCGTAAACCGTGTTTTAGCCCGGATAATTGATTCGTTAACAATGCTGTACGACATAGTTTTAATAGATACTGAGGCGGGATTAGAACACATCAGCCGAAGAACCGACAGGGACGTGGATGCTTTTTTCATAATAACTGATCCCTCAAAGATGGGGCTCCTCACAGTGTTAAGGATAATTGACCTCACAAAAAAACTACACATTAACTTCAAAGACATATACCTTGTGGGTAATAGATTCCCAAAAAATGCCGAAAAAATGTTGTACGACTTTGCTCAGGAGATAGGAATTCAGTGCATTGCCTCCCTTCCACTCGATGTGAACATTTCACAGTTTAATCTATTGGGAAAATCCCTCTTGGAACTTCCAGAGAATTCAGCAATAATAGAGCCCTTGAAAAACATAGTGAAGAACTATATAAAACCACTCCTTTAAAGGGAACTGAGTGCTGGCTACGAAAGATTAGGTTTGGATTCCCAAATTTTTAAATCCTTTAAAACAGTTTTGTAAGGTCATAACCTGAAATTGGGGTGGTCAAAATTGGTTGAGCTGACTGAGGAAAACATTAAGCTGATAAAAAACTATTTGAACTCTTCACCTTACTATAAACTGTTAGGAATGGAAGTCGTAGATATAAACGAAAATTACTCCAAACTAAGAATACCCTTCAAAAATGATTTGCTTCAGATACAGGGTGTCGTACATGGGGGAGTTGTGGCTTCCATTGCTGACGCAGCTGTAGCCATAGCATTATTCTCATTAGTTGATTTGGGAGACATTTTATCCACTATCGAAATTAAGGTAAATTATTTAGCGCCAGTAAAGTCTGGAGAAATCATCGCAGAAGGAAGAATAATTCATAAAGGGTCCAGAATAGCCCTAGGGGAGGCAGATGTCAAAAATGAGGGCAGACTTGTGGGTAAAGCCCTAGCCACCTACATGATAATCAAAGGTGAGGGTAAAAATACACCTTTCCAAAAGTGGAGGCAGCAGACCAAGAAGTGAACTAGACTATTCTCCCGATTTTGGATTTTGGCATACGTTTTTGGGTGTTTCTTTGTCACTTTACCTTTTTTGTGAATATTGTTCTGGTCTCCGTGATTCCTCCAATTCTTCTAACCTTATCCAGCACGAAATCTATACCTGTTTCCACATCTTTAATGTCGATTTCCGCCAGAAAATCGTATTCTCCAGTAAGCAAATAGACTGCACTAACTTCATCCAGTTTCGCTAAATCCTGAGCCACCTTCATTTCCTTTCCAACCGCAACCCTTCCAATTAGTATTATCATTCTCTTCCCTCCAAAATTTTTAATACAATTAACTCTTCGACAAATCTATTACCCAATAGAGATATTAAATATGCCCAGTAAGATGCGGGAATTATGAAGCTTTTAAATGAGGCCCTTTAACTCCTTAATTTTATTTACAATTTGGGGCAAAGCCACATCTGCTGGTCTTCTAATTACCACATCACACAAATCTGAGATGCCAGTTTCGTAGGGATTAACTTCAATCAACCAGGCGTTATTCATCTGTTTTGCCCTGATAGGTAATCCCGCAGCAGGATACACAAGTGCGCTTGTTCCTATGGTGAGCATACAGTCTGATTTTGAGGCTTCCACAAAGCACTTTTTGAGCACATCTTGGGGGATGGGCTCGCCGAAGAATACGGTGTCAGTTTTAATTATTCCTCTTTTGCATGTTGGGCATTTGGGTGGTAGGCTGTCGATGGTTATGGAAAATGTTTGGGGTTCAAATCTTTGGCCGCACTCTATGCATCTTAGGAGGAACGCGTTCCCGTGGATTTCGGCGATGTTTTGGCTGCCAGCTCTGCGGTGGAGATTGTCTATGTTCTGTGTAATTACACATTTTAGGAATCCCATTTTTTCTAATTCGGCTAGGGCGAAGTGTGAGGGGTTGGGTTTAGCTGTTGAGAGTGTTTCAATGAAATCCCGGTAAAATCCAGTTCTGGTGAGTCTTTCTCTCCACCACTTTACGGGGTCTTCAAGAAATCTCTGGTAACCGTTTGGTGGTGGTTCTCCATGTTTTGTCCAGAGTCCACCTGGGCCTCTGAATGGTGGTATTCCGCTGGCTACGGATATTCCGGCTCCTGTAAGAGCTACCACATATTTAGAAGTGATAATTATTCTGGCTGCGTCCTCGATTTCCTCTCCATACTCTTTGAAGATCTGTCCCATTCTTCTATCAGCTCGCTCAGCACAGGAATAGTTTTGATGTTTTCAAGAGAGCTAATTATAATTTGTTAATTATATTTAAAATCGTTGTGTTGCGTCTAACTGTTTTTTGTGTTATGTGTGGGAAACGAATGAGAAAGATTCAAATTAGCCGTGTACATTATCCTCTCAAAATTCTGAATTGTTTCCTTTGCCCTTCAGAAGTATGATTGATGAGGAGAATAAGTTGACTAATGATGAAACAGTTGAAACAAGCGATTTGGAGAGTATAGTGAACCGTATTGCTAGTTATCTTAATGAACAATACAATTTGAGGGAGTCAACCCTCACTCTCTCCCGAGACATAATTAGGCTCTCGGGACAAGCTGTTAGATTCATTCATCGTCTGGATTTCGATAAAGCTATGAAAAAAATTGAAGAAGCCAAAATTAAAGTGGACGAGATAAATAAAAAGCTTGAAAAGTACCCTGAATTTAAAGATAAGGGCTTCATTAGTTCAGCCTATCAGGAATATGCGGAGGCTAACCTTCTTTTTTCGCTTCTCAAATATAACAAGTTTGTTTCCTTCGAGGCCTTGGACGTGCCATGTGTTTCCTATCTTTTGGGTTTGGGAGATCTGGTTGGTGAGTTGAGAAGGCATATTCTGGACTCCATAAGGCGAGAGGATATAGAGAAGGCCGAATCCTTACTTGACCTTATGGAGGAAGTGTACACGCTTCTTATGACCATTGATTATCCTGAAGCCTTAACCTCGGGATTAAGGCGCAAATGCGACGTTGCCAGAAGCCTAGTTGAAAAAACCCGCGGCGATATAACCCTGGCGATTCAAAACAAGCAGCTCATAAAGAAGATGCAAGATTTGTCAGAGCTCCTCGGAGGGAAAAAGGACGAAGTTTGACATAAAAAAAATACTGGAAAAAGCGGAGCAAGACTATGAAAAAGCTTGGATTGAAACAAAAAATCTACTCACAATAAAGGGCCGAAAATTCAAATTGGAGCCTAAGGGCGCACCAAATCCCATAATTGAATTTAACAGCTTGGTTAGACGGGTTCTAATCGAAATGGGATTCGAGGAAGTTGTACTTCCCATGATAGTTAAGGAATCCGACGTCTACCAAGAATACGGTCCAGAGGCTCCAGTCATACTTGACAGACTCTTCTATTTAGCCGGACTCCCAAGGCCCGACATTGGTCTAGGTGCTGATTCAATCAAAAAAATTAGGGAAATCGTGCCCGATTTTGATAAAGTTAAGGAGTTACAGGATATTCTGAGACGGTACAAAAAGAATGAGATAGAGTCAGACGACCTAGTTGAAACCATGGTTACGGAGCTGGGAGTCAGAGAAGAACAGGCCACGAGTATTTTGGATAATGTTTTTTTGGAGTTTAAGGAGAGAAAACCGGTTCCCACAGATTTGACTTTAAGGTCACATATGTCTGCGCTTTGGTTTCCAGTCCTCTCCGCGGTTATGAATAAGTGGAAACTTCCGATACAGCTTTTCACCATAGGAAGAAAATTCAGGAGAGAGCAGAGGTTAGACGCCACCCACCTTTATTCCTCCTACACCGCATCCTTTGTAATCATGGCGGAAGAAATAACCTTGGAGGATGGTATGGAAATTGTTAGAGACTTTCTGAGAAGGACAGGCTTCCAAGAAGTAGATTTCAGGTTTAAAAAGGCAACCTCAAAGTACTATGCTCCCCAAACAGAGTTTGAAATATTTGTCAGACATCCCAAATCTGGAGATTGGCTGGAAGTAGGAGACAGTGGTTTCTACTCGCCAGTAAGCCTCGCGAAGTTTGGTATAGAATACCCCGTACTAAATGCCGGCTTTGGAATAGAAAGATTTGTTATGATAAAAACTGGAGAAACAGACATCCGAAGGCTTTCCTATCCCTACTTCTACAAAGACGTAGGATTTACTGATGAGGAAATAGCTGAGGGAATCTATATTGAAGAGAAGCCGCAAACCGAAACTGGGAGAAAAATTATGCAGGAGCTGATTAAAACCGCCGAGGCTCATAGAGATGCGGAGGCCCCCTGTGAATTCGTAGCTTGGAGTGGAACAATTGATGGGAAAAAGGTTTCAGTCAAAATATTGGAAAAAGATAAGGATACAAAACTTTTGGGACCAGCCATCCTAAACCGAATATACGTCTATGACGGAAACATACTGGGCCTACCAGAAGAAAAGGCAGTGGGAACACCAACAAACATCCGCTATCTGGACGCTTTAGGAGCCTATGCAGCGCGGAGAATCGAAGAAATGATAGAAAAAAATGAGAAAAACCTAGAACTGAGAATAAGAATAGCAAAAAAGGCCTCCGACGTCAATATAGGGGTAACCACTCCAGTAAGGCATTTCATAACTTCAAAAAGCAAAAAGATAGACATAAGAGGACCAGTATTCTTCACTGTATCCGCATCTGTAGAATAGATAAAATTTTTTCCTCCCTAAAATGAATTCTGTTCAGAAGGCTACGCAAAAGGTATTAAACTAAGAAGCAATATTCTGTTTAATGTTCGGAAGACTTGATTTGAATGAGGGTCAATCCTTGGAAGAGGAGCTCTGGTTTACTTTATTCACACTGGCAAGAATGGGAGCCCAGTCAAAAACCTTAGAGATATCCTCCACCCAGCTGGGTAAAAAAATGAATATAAGTCAGCAAACTGCCTCCCGACGCTTACAACAGCTGGAGGAAAAGGGTTGGCTAACCAGAGAAATAACGAGAAGAGGCCAGTTTGTCCGACTAACGGATCAAGGGATTAACATGCTCTTAGAAATATATTTGTGGCTGCAAACAATTTTTGATAAGAAGCCCCCGGTTCTCATCATTGAGGGTGAATTATTTAGTGGAATGCGTGAAGGAGGCTACTATATCTCTGTTAATGGTTATAAGAAACAGTTTAAGGAAAAACTGGGCTTCGAACCCTACCCGGGAACCCTAAACCTGAGGCTAAAATCTTACTCGGATCTTCAAGCCAAAAAAATGTTACAAAAACAACCCGGAATTATGATCGAACAGTTTGAGAATAAGGGAAGAACCTTTGGCGCCGTCAAAATGTTCAAAACTCTTATCAACGAAAAAGTAGAGGGAGCGGTGTTACTAATTCAACGCACCCACTATGGCGAAGATGTTTTAGAGGTAGTGGCACCAGAATATCTCCGGGAAAAATTGAACCTCAAAGACGGAGACAAAATTCGACTGAGAATATCTCTCACCTAAGATGGGGAGTTAACCTAACCTCCAAAAATTGCTAAATCCACCACAAAAAATAAAACAATTAGACATTCTTCAGTCTAATTGCAAAAACTCCAGCAATTTTTATGGGCAAAGCAGGGAGAAAGAATGAGTAATCCAGGAAAGAGAGTTATGGCCTTTGGAACATTCGACTTGGTACATGTGGGGCATATAAAGTTCTTTGAAGAAGCCAAGAAACTCGGAGGTAAAAACTCAGAGTTAATAGTTGTCATTTCCAGGGATAGCAATGTTCTAAAAATGAAAAAGCGTCCTCCAATTTTTAATGAGGAGGAGAGGAAGACTGTTGTTCAAGCACTAAAACCAGTAGATAAAGCAATACTGGGACACGAAGGAGAAGATATGCTTCAGATCGTTAAAGAGAACAACCCCGACATAATAGTCTTGGGCTACGATCAAAGAATAGAGCCTGAAGAGTTTCAAAAATTCAAACAGGAGCTAAAAGAGAAAGGAATCAACGCTAAAGTCGTCCGCCTCCCGAAATACGGCACTGGATTAAACAGCTCAACCATCATTGTGAAGAAAATACTTGAAAGAAACAAAAACAATTTTAAAAATGAGGAAAAATAAATCCCCAAAATAAATCAAACCGAAATAATTACTCATCTTCTTTATTTTGTTTAACGATTAATCATTTTAATCCTCGTGTGGGAGAATTCTTGAAAACCATAAAAATTAAGGAAGGCTTACCCATATCCGAAATTTTGAAAAAGTATCCCGATCTGGTAAGACCCTGTTTAATATCCCAGAATCCCCCAAAAATTGATCTCAAAAACAGAGACGCCTTGGCAGTTTACAATAAACTAGTCGCTCGTGAAATCTTGAGAGTTGAACTATCCCTACATCCAAAAGCCCTAGTACCCTCCATAATGAGCCGGCTGGAATTCGTTAAACTAACGGTGAAACCCCATGAAACTGTGCTAGATGTGGGAACGGGATCAACTGCGATATGTGCCATAATAGCCGCCAAAATATTAGGCGCCAAAGTTTACGCCACAGAAATGGTTGAAGAATATTACTTAAATGCTCACATAAACATAATCCAGAACTCTTTACAAGATAGAATACAGCTAGTCAAGTCCTCAGGCCAAATCATTGATGGAGTCATCCCAGAGGACTTAAATTTCGACGCCATCATAAGCACCCCTCCATACCTCCCCTCAAAAGTAAAACCCTTAGGCAAAAAATTCGGGGGCAGCGCAGAAGAATTATTAGGCGGTGGCAAAACGGGAGCCGAGTTTTCGCTAAAATTGATAAAACAGGGAGCCCCTCACCTAAAAAGGGGCGGTAGAATAGGACTAATCATACCTATGAAAAAGGAAACAGTTGCAGAATGCATAACACACGCCATGAAGGAGGAGAAATTACGTGTACAAAATATTCGCCTAATAACTGGCAACAGAGAACGCCGCATCATAATCGGAAAGAAAAATTAACCCTTCAAAAAACTTTTACCTTTCAAGTATCATCTTTGGCGCCCCCGCAAGCTTCACCAGAGCCTCAGCCTCCTTAAAATGAAGTTTCCCAGTAACTATGAGAATGTGTGGAGGGGAACCAAAGTCAAAAGAAATTAAATCATCTAAAAAACCAGCCTTCACCAATGGTTCTGGTGATCCTGCCCTCGCGATTCCCACCAAAACAGCCTCTTTGAGAACCTGCCTCCTTTTTTTACTGTCAAAATAATTCAAAAACTCCAAACCCTCCTTGACCGTCATATAACGAGATGTGTCGGCCCTAATGTCCAGATAAACAAGCGTATGGAGTCCTCTGAGCCTGTTCTTCCTAACCACAAGGTAGGGGGACTCGGGAAAATAGTTGGCTTCGGGAAAAGGTATGCTTACCGAGTTTCCAAACTTATAATTGGCCAATCCACAAACACTGGGGGCAGCAGAGAGAATAGAAGCCGCATGAACAATTTTAGTATCTATGCCCATATTTATTGCACGCAGCCTCAAATCAACATGAGTAGTGGATATCAAAGGATCGCCTGGAACCAGAAAAGCGACGTATCCTTCTTGTGCGTCGCGCAAAATGGATTCATGAGGATTCTCCTCTACCTCCCTTCTTGATAGTACATTAATCTTCTTGCCCACCAATTTTTCCAAGGTCTTAAGGTTAAGACCTCCCATAAAGCTGGTGTAAAACTCGGCGTAAATCTTGTCGGCTTTTCGTGCCTCCTCCAAACCCCTGAGCGTCAAATCATACTCATTCCACAATCCTAAACCAATAAACACCAGCTTACCCAATTTCAAGCACCTAAACAGGCCGATGATCGCAAAAATACTTGGAACAATTAAGATTTAATCATTGCTTCAACAGTTAACTCTCCATTATGGGCATGAAAACCGCTTTCACCTGCTGGATTCCTCTGATTCCCCTCACTCTGCCCATTAAATCTAGAAGTCTCTTAGAATCGCCTTCGGCAATGAGAATCTCCAAACAATATTGATCCTTTATATGTCTATGTATGTTCTCAATTATGATGTCGTCAAACTCGTGGCGAATCTCTGAGATTCTGTTCTCCACATCTTTCCTCTTATACTCACTAGTGATCATTATGGTGGCCGCGGATTTTTCCTCCCCCAACTTATTAATCTCTGACTCCGCTATTAGATTGCGAATGGCGTCTCTGAAAGCTTCGGATCTGCTGTAGTATCCTCTGTTCTCCATGAATTTCTCAAACTGTGACAATAACTCTTCAGGCAGGGTTATGCTAACTACAGTCATTCAAAACCACCAATAATATTAACTAATTACATTAAAATTAATATCTTATTAATATTTTTCCATTATTTTTTGGCATTAAGTTAATATAATTGTTGTTTATTGGTTTTTTGGGAATCTTCATGGAAAAAAGACGAGACCAAGGAACAGAGTGCCACGAGGTCTGCGAACTAGAAGGAGTGCATTGCGCTGATTGCGCGGAGAGAATTGAGAGGGTGCTCTCCACTTTAGAGGGGGTTACCCGTTCAGAGGTTAATTTTGCTGCAAAAACCCTTACAATCGATTATGATAAGGAAAAGGTTAGCATCGACGAAATTAAGGAAACAGCCAGAAAAATAGGCTACAATCTTAGGCTCCACGAAAAACCCAATTTGGAAACTAAAAAGTATATTCTGGATATTCTCCGGATCGGCTTCATCGGCTTCCTAATGTTTGTTAGCTGGGCAAACTTGCTTCCCTCATATATGGGTTATGACGCGTCACTAGTCGCAGTTGCTGTAGGTGCTTATCCCATACTGAAGGATGCCTTCTTTTCCCTAAGAGCTAGGAAGATTGAGGTCTCTGTTTTTATAAGCATCGCCCTCATTGCCACAGTTATTCTGGGAGAGTTTCTGTCAGCAGCTGCAATAACATTTTTTGTCCTAACAGCTTGGTTTGTTGAAGAGTTTACTGTGGATAAGAGTCGAAGAGCTATACAGGAAATTGTTGAGATAGCCCCCAAGAATGCACTCGTAATGAGAGACGGTAAGGAGTCACTGTTACCCATTGAGGAGATAAAAACCAGTGACATAGTGATAGTCAAATCTGGAGAAAAAATCCCAGTAGATGGCAGAATAATCTCTGGGCAGGCTCTAGTTAATCAAGCAGCAATTACTGGAGAATCCCTATCTGTGGAAAAGGGCTTGGGAGACCCTGTTTTTGCGGGAACCATAAGTGAGGTGGGCGTAATTCAAATAAGAGTTGAAAGAACTGGTGGCGACACCACAATAGGAAGAATCATTAGAATGGTGGAGGAGGCTCAAGAGGGCAAAGCTGCCATACAAAAAGTAGCCGATAGATTCACCACATACTTTACACCACTGGTTCTAGCCATATCATTCCTCACATTCCTACTAACTAACAGTATTATAACTGCAGTTACAGTATTGGTTGTCGCTTGTCCCTGTGCTGTAGCTTTAGCCACACCCCTTGCTGTGGTAGCCACAATTGGAAAATCTTCCAAGAGGGGAGCTTTGATTAAAGGGGGAAACTATCTTGAAGCATTGGGAAGGGTGAACATTATTGCCATGGATAAAACTGGAACCCTAACTATGAACAAGCCCCAAGTAATAGATGTAAAGGGATTTGACGGTCACAGTGAAGAAGAAATAGTTCAGCTGGCAGCAATAGCCGAAAAACGCTCAGAACACCCCCTGGCCATCGCAATAATGAAGAGGGCTGAAAAGGAGGGAATAACTGTTCCAGCGCCTGAAGAGTCAGAAATCATACGGGGTAAAGGAATAATTGTGAAAAGCAACGGCAGAAAAATTATACTGGGAAACATGGAACTTATGAGAAACAATAATGTCAAGATTCCCAGCAGTGTAAAGAGATATATCTGGGAGAGGGAAGAAGAGGGAAAGACCGCACTACTCATCTCCCATGACGGTCATGTTTGTGGAGTAATAACTGTGGCAGACGCGCCCCGATATAAGTCTAAGGAAACCATAGCTGAACTGAAAAAACTGGGTGTAAAAACAATGATGCTTACTGGTGACAGTGCCCGAACCGCCAGAGCCATAGCTAACCAGCTGGGCATAGACGAAGTAATAGCGGAAATGTTGCCTGAAGAAAAGGCCAACAAAATAAAAGAACTAGAAGACTCTGGAAAGAGGGTGGCTATGGTGGGCGACGGAATAAATGATGCGCCAGCCCTAGCCCAAGCCACAGTAGGAATAGCTATGGGAGCTGCGGGAACCGCCGCCGCCATGGAAGCGGCAAACATTGTACTTATGGCAGACGATCTGGCAAAAATTCCCGAAATAATCCAGGCAGGCAAAAAAACCCTTAGAACAATAAAACAAAACATCACCATTGGAATAATATTCAACATTATTGGTGTAGGTTTGGCGGCATTCGGCTTTCTTACACCCTTCCTAGCGGCAGTAGCACACTTCCTACCCGACCTAGTTGTATCTCTAAACTCTTCCAAGCTGATTATTTAAAAAGAAAGAAAAGAGACACATTTTTGATATTTGAAATTTGGGATAGCTATCTTCCTTTTATCCCTAGGAGGATGGCTTGTATTCCACGAATTATGAAACCTAAGGATAGGGAAAAGACCAGCAACAAGTAGCCCGCCGAGGGAATTATGAAGTAAAAGCCTATGGGCGGAATGTAGGTACCGTTAAGCACAAGTAAGAAGGGTGGCCAGTACCACAAGATGGTTCCTAATGTGGGGTTCAACAGGATAAAGAAAGATGCAGTGACAATCAAGATGCCAAAAAACAGTAGAAGAGCCCTATAACCCGTGTCGAGATCCGAGTCAAATGCTCCTTGGATTATCCCGTTGAAACCGTTAAAAAGCAAACCCACACCCAGAAGTATGATCAAAATTGAGATGCCAATCAGGGGAAAAACTATCACTATAACTGCTATTACTAAAGATGTTATTCCTAGTACTAGCCATAAAACTCGCCACTCACTGGGAAGCTCCTTATCCTCCAATCCCACAGAAACTCCCACCAATCCTACGATTAAGAGCGAAAAGGCGAAAAGCAGAATCATGGTGAAAATTGCCACGGTGTAAAACAGCCAAACCGCAACTGCAAACGTGATAGCCATTAAACCCAGTATCGCCAACAGAGCTCGATACCAACTAGGTGCTTGACTCAAAACAAATTCTCCTCCAACTCTTTAAAACAAAAATTCAGTCACACCGTTTAAGACTTACCTGTGAGCAAGTTTTCTAAAACATTCCTCCAACAGAATATACAATACTCCCCCTTTTTTAGGTGTTTTTCTCCCTTTGGGTGAGTTTGGCTCTTCAAGGTCTTTCCGATTCTAAGGCCCATAATGAATGGTAAGGCAAAAATGCTTTCCATATTCCCTACAGACTAAGTCACACCTATTTTTCTCCACAAAAAATTTATGTACCCAAACGCTTAATTCTCTAACCGTCCAAAAAAATAACAGCGGGCTGCTAGCTCAGAAGAATGGATTCATATTTATTCGTCTGAGCAATTAGGTAGAGCGCCAGGCTCTTAACTTGGTGGTCGCGGGAAACCATAAGAGGCGTACTCTGGTTCGCGAATTCGAATCCCGTGCAGCCCGCCTAAACATTTAATTCCACCACATGTCTTTTTTTAAATTTCTCGAAGGAGATATGGTTTTTTGGCGGATCTAATTCCTTGTCTAGTAATCTCTAAAAAGAGGGCACAGGAGGCCAAAATTGTTCTCTCGGAGCTAGGTCTCCTTGACAATAGGATGCGTGTTTCAAGTGATTCCGGAAATATTTTTTGGCCTCTGGTTAGGGAGATTTCAGAGAGTGAGCGTTCCATTTTGGAAAGCAGGCTGGGTGTTTTTGAGTTGGCTTACACTGAGCCCAAGCTTAGGATGAAGCGGCCAAAGAGTATTCTGGAGGAGTTATACGAAAAACTTTCTCCCAGCCAGTTGGCTTCACTGCCCCACTCTTATGATGTGGTGGGCGACATTGCAGTGCTTGAGATTCCGCAGGAGCTTTCTGATAAAGGCTCCCTTATAGGTAATGCAGTTTTAAATGTGCACAAAAATGTGAGGGTGGTTTTGGCTAAGGCTGGGAGGGTAAATGGTGTAACCCGCGTTCGAAAGTTTATTCATCTTGCGGGAGAGAATAGGACAACTACGCTGCATAGGGAGAATGGCTGCGTTTTCCGGGTGGATTTATCCTCGGCTTATTTTAGTCCACGCCTAGTGACTGAGCATGCCCGCGTAGCAAGACAGGTTTCTCCCGGCGAAGTGGTGGTGGATCTCTTTGCGGGTGTAGGTCCCTTCTCCATTCAAATCGCTAAAAGGGTGGATGCGCACGTGTATGCCATTGATATTAACGAGTCGGCAGTGGAATTGTTGAAGCAGAATATTCATTTGAATAAGGTTGAGGGTAGAGTTTTCCCAATCTTGGGCGACGCTCGAAAAGTGGTGGAAGAGAGGCTTTCTTCCAAAGCGGATCGGGTTATTATGAATCTCCCAGGCGAGGCTGAGAATTACATTGATGTTGCATGCCGGGCAATTAAGTCGGGGGGAGGAGTAATTCATTACTACCAGTTCTCTACATCCGAGTCTGCAGACGAGGTGATTGAATCCCTAACCAGAGGTGTTGAGGCAAGTTCCCGAAATGTGGTTAAAATTCTCGGCTTTAGGAAGGTGCGGCCAAGCGCACCACGAGAGTGGCAAGTAGTTGTGGATGCACAAATCAAATAACCTGTTTCCACATTGAATCACCCAGAAGCTCTCACGCTATACATATTGTGGAGGGCGGGCTTCCTCGTCTCAATTTTTGTTGGGATAATCCCGAACATGCTAGAATTGTAGACGAATTTTGGAGTTTTTTGTGGAAAACTAGTTGTATCCTTTTAGGGGGCTTCCGCGATTAGGGTTATTTCGACCTTGGTTTGGGGATCCTTCAATTTTTGGACTAGTTCTCTGTTTAGGTCTAGTGCTGCCTTGTTGGCTTTTATCATTATTGTTCTATCACTGTGGTAGGTGCTTTTTCTCGCCACTATGTCGTGGGGATGGGTGAAGGTTAGGTGGGGGCTCCCCTGGCCCTTAATGGTTTCTGTTTGGTTGTTGACTTTTAATATCATGGTGATGGTTGAATTTTCTTTTTTCGCCAATTCTTTAAACGATTCGCTGAGCTGTTTGGCTCCCTTATCTGCGCATACGGCTACTATGCAGTCTCCCCTGATTGTTAAGTCTTCTCTGGTTGTTATTTCTAGGGTTGTTCTGTGTGTGGCGGAAATGTTTGGGTGGCCCCGTGCATGTATCGTTTCTTTTGCTTTTTTGGCCAAGTCTTTTTACACCGATAATTATTTTTGTATGACGCGCAATTAAATGTTAAGAGAGGATGCAAAAAAGAGTTGCGTGAGTGGAGATTTTTGGCAAAAAAGGACCTATTGTTTGAAAAGAAAAGACTTCTGGAAGAGTTGAAACGCTCGGGGTTTGTTACTCGGGAAAACGTGATGCGTGCGTTCCTAGAGGTTCCCAGGGAAGAGTTTGTGCCCCAGAATCTCAGGGACAAGGCCTATGCTGATCATCCTCTTCCCATTCCTGGAGGTCAGACTATATCTGCGCCACACAAAGAGCACATATTATGCTTTTTGGGCGTGACATGGTTGTAATGATGTGTGACGTACTAGAATTGGAAGAGGGTATGAAGGTACTAGAGGTGGGCACGGGGTCCGGCTACCACGCAGCACTATGCGCCGAAATAGTGGCGCCCACCGGCTCTAACGCTAAAGGCCATGTTTACACTATTGAACGGATTCCAGAATTGGTAGAATTCGCCATAGATAATTTGAGGAGGGCGGGGTACCTTGACCGGGTAACCGTCATCACTGGGGATGGTTCGGAAGGATACAAGGAAATGGCTCCCTACGATGCTATACTCGTCACAGCCGCAGCTCCCAGAGTTCCCCAACCCCTAGTTGACCAACTAAAAATAGGGGGGAGAATGGCCATTCCCCTAGGAAGCCTCTTTATGTACCAGGAGCTGGTAGTAATTGAAAAAGTGGAGGAGGGCAAAACCAAAAAACAAAGATTCGGCTCAGTAGCCTTCGTCCCCCTACTGGGAAAATGGGGATTCAGCACGAATTCCAGCTCTTTATCTCTCTAATTTTTGTGAATGTGGTTATGGTTTGAAGAACTGTTCAAGGCGGGATTGGGCCTTGACCTTTTCCTCTTCCCTTACGCGCTCCAGTGCCTTTTGCACCCTCTCTCTGGAGAAGTCATGTTCATCACAGAGTATGGAGTACACCTGATTTTTATCTACGGGTTCCCACTTTATCTTGTAGTTGTCAGTTAACTGGGGCTTAAGGAATAACTTTTTAATTTCTTCCACTGGCGGAAAAATCTCCAGTTTTTCTTCCTCCACTACTTTTTCTATGCTTCCCTTCTCCTTTATCAGTTTTAGCGCAGTTTTCACACCTATCCCCTTAACTCCCTCATTATAGTCTGTGCCAAGCAAGATTCCTATACCTATCAACTGCTCACACGTGATTCCAAGGCTCTCCAGATTCTCATCAAGCAATACAAGTTCCGGCTCCACCCTAACATAAACGTCTCTCTTGGGCAATTTCCTTCTTCCCGATATTGTGAGATTTCGCACCAAGCGGGGGGAACCATAAAGTAGGGAATCATAGTCCTGGCTGGCAACCCCCCAAGCATCTCCCCGACGCGCCATGTAGGACGCTTGAGCCTCTCCCTCCGAAGGAGCCTGTACGTAGGGTACACCCATAGCCTCCAATAGCCTTTTGCTCTCCTCAACCATCTCGTCTGTCAACTTTGATGAGGCCTGAGCAAACTTCCTAGCCTCCTCCAAGTCCCCCTTCTCAAGAGCCTCCTCCCACCTCTTGGCCGCTTCCCTCCTAATTTTTACTCTCTCCTCCACAGTTTCCAATTTTAGTTCTGGAGGTTCACCATCAAACACGTAAACCGGCTTAATCCCCGCCTCCAGCAAGTTGATCGTCCTATAAAAAATACCGCTCAAGTGAGAGGTAATGTTACCCCTACTATCCATAAGGCTGGTGCCATCAGGCTGCCTAATTATCGCCAGAAACTGGTAAAGAGCATTCATAGCATCTATAGCAATCACACGGCCCGAAAGCTCCTTCAAATCTATCTGCCGAAAAGACAACAAGTCCCTAAGATTCACTCCCATAACCAAACACCCAAACCCAATTCACCGTTCAAGAATAAACTTTTTGAAAAATAGTATTATAACCTATCTACTTATCCTTTTTTATCAGAAAACATCACACAAAAAACTTATCCCAGCTAGTTCAATCAGATCGTCCCAAAAATATGGGAGGAGGAAGCCAAAACAATTTTTATGGGCGGAATACCCGCAACAAATCTATCCCCTAAACCATTTATCTTAGTCCTCTCCAATTGCCAGAAACTCCTGTCCAGGCTTAATTAGCTCCACCCTTCTTCTGGTTTTCGTTATTCTAGAAACATGAATTATTCCCTCAATCTCAAGAGACATCAAAACATCATTAAGCTCGGTATCGGAAACCGGCATATTCTCCTTTTCCAAACTAGCCATCAGCTCATCATCCAAAATGATACCCTGACGCTTATTCAAAATAGCAATAATCATATTCTTCAAAGGAATACTTTTCCACAGACCGTTGCCCAAAAGGAAGCCTCCTGAAAACCATCAACACACTTTACAAGTAAAATACAAAAAATCCAATTTAAATAAAACACATACACAATTAAAACCTTTCTACAAGCAACGCAAAAAAACAAAGACTTACTCCACACCCCACAATAAAACTCTAAAAAACAAAAGACACTTCACATCTACACAGCCCCATTATCCCATCTCACCAGCAAAATCCTAAAGGACCAACACAAAAATTCCCAGCTAACCCCTACTGCACAATCCGAAATTAAGAATCCAAAAATCCAAACAAAACAAGTGCTTATCACAATAAAAATGGGCAGTAGCCAAAAATTAGGCATTTACAAAATATAATGTTCCACATCCCCCCTTCTTTCAAATAATTGAGGGAGAGATTTTGGGAGACCTACCGAATCACTCCTCCACAATCGCCACGGGACGACACCAACCAGCTGACGCCCCAGTAATCTTTATCGGAAAACAAGCCACCTTAAACCCAAACGGCCTAGGAATCTTATCCAAATTCGCAAGCTTCTCAATATGACAATACTCCCTATCCCTACCCGCAAAATGCGCCTCCCATATAATGTTCCTATTCCTAGTTCTCTCAAACTCCTCCCTAATAGATACGAAGGGGCGGTCAAACCCCCAGGAATCAATACCCATTATTTTGACACCTTGGTCGCAGAGCCAAATTGTTGATTCTCTACCCATGCCGCAGCCTCGATTAAGGTATTCCGGGGTGCCCCAGTACTTGTCAACCCCGGTCATGATTAGTACAATGTCTAGAGGTTTGATCCTGTACTTAATCTTATTCAGGGCATTTTTAATGTCTTGAACGGTTATGACGGAGCCGTCAGGTTTGTGCCTCATATCCAACACTACACCATCGCTGAAACACCACTCCAAAGGAATCTCATCAATGGTTTTGGACTTTTTACCCTCAGACGTTGGGAAATAGTGCCACGGCGCGTCAAGGTGGGTACCCGTATGAGTCTGCAGCTTAATTGTATCATTAGCCCAACCCAAACCATCGGGCAAATCCGAGTCCCCTGCACCAAAAACCAACTTCATCAGCTCCGCTCCCTTCTTATGATCCTCATGCGCGATCTCGGGCAAAACAAATTCACTTGGGACAGACTCAATGGGAACACTCAAATCAATAAATCTAAGCCTACCCATACCAAAACCTCCCAAAAACATACATAATACAAAGTTATACAAGACGAAATATAAAAAAATATTCTTCTTCTAGCGTAACTTCTGCAAAATAAAAGTTTTGATAAAAAAATGGGGAACATTAATCCAAAACCAAACAAAAATTGGGAAGCAACCTATTATTAAAAACCGCCGAAAAGGAAGGGTTAAACCACATGGGAAACCGGAGGAGCCGCCTGGTAGAATCTTTCCTCCACCCTCTCATACCACCGCATCATGTCTGGTGTGACAGTTGGATGAATCTTTTTCAAAGCAGCCTCAAAATGTCGCATATAAACCTTATCCGCATTTATGTCTTCTCGAAGAGCCAGGATAGCTGCCTCACGGCACACTGCCTCAATATCTGCCCCAACAAAGTTTTTAGCTTCCCTATTCAACTTTTCAAGATCCACGTCATCGCCGAGAGGCATGCCTCTTCCCCGCGTGTATAACTCAAATATCTGTAAGCGTGCAGCATCATCAGGAGCAGGAACCAGAATTAAGCGGTCAAAACGGCCCGGACGCAAAAGCGCAGGGTCTAAAATATCAGGACGATTAGTAGCAGCAATCACAACCACATCATGTAAAGTCTCCAAACCATCAATCTCAGTTAGGAGAGAACTAATCACCCTCTCAGTAACCTGTGAGTCGCCAGCACCCATACCCCTACGTGGCGCCAATGCATCGAATTCATCAAAGAAAATGATGGCCGGCGACGCAAGACGCGCCTTCCGAAAAACCTCACGCACTGCCTTCTCAGATTCTCCAACCCACTTCGATAGCAGCTCGGGGCCCTTTACTGGTATGAAGTTTGCTTCGGATTCTGTTGCTACTGCTCGTGCTAACAAAGTTTTGCCGCATCCCGGAGGCCCGTATAGTAGTACTCCTTTTGGTGGTTGTACTCCCATTCTGGTGAATGCTTCGGGG
The DNA here is from genome assembly GCA_964510585.1 of uncultured archaeon. Taxonomy (GTDB): domain Archaea; phylum Asgardarchaeota; class Jordiarchaeia; order Jordiarchaeales; family Jordiarchaeaceae; genus Jordiarchaeum. The sequence continues at coordinate 71,194 of CAZECW010000187.1, forward strand.
TTTTTTAGGGGCCATTCTACTGCTTCTCTGAGTTGTTGTTTTACTTCTTCTAGTCCTCCGATTTCTTCCCAGTGTACTGTTGGTACTTCTATGAGTACTTCTCTTATGGCTGAGGGTTGGATTTCTTTGAGTGCGTTTATGAAGTCTTCTTGGGTTACTTCCATAGATTCGAGGATGTGGGTGGGGATGGTTTCTTCTTCTAGGTCGATTCTGGGTAGGTATCTTCTTAGTGCTTTCATGGCTGCTTCTCGGCAGAGTGCTTCGAGGTCTGCTCCTACGAATCCGTGTGTGGTTTGGGCTAGTTGTATTATGTCTACGTTGTCTGCGATGGGCATTCCTCTTATGTGGATTTGTAGGATTTCTATGCGTCCCTGTTTGTCGGGTACGCTGATTTCTATTTCTCTGTCGAATCTTCCGGGTCTTCTGAGTGCGGGGTCGAGTGCGTTTACTCTGTTTGTGGCTCCTATTACTATGACTTTTCCTCTGCCTTTTAGTCCGTCCATGAGTGCTAATAGTTGGGCTACTACTCTTCTTTCCACTTCCCCTGTTACTTCTTCACGTTTGGGTGCTATGGAGTCTAGTTCGTCTAGGAATATGATGCTGGGGGCGTTGTCTTCGGCTTCTTTGAATATTTCTCGGAGTTTCTTTTCTGATTCTCCGTAGAATTTTGACATGATTTCGGGTCCGTTTATTGATATGAAGTGGGCTTCGGCTTCGTTAGCAACAGCTTTGGCGATAAGTGTCTTTCCACATCCCGGCGGCCCATGGAGTAGTACTCCTTTTGGTGGTTCTATTCCTAGGCGTTTAAATAGTTCGGGGTGTTTTAGTGGTAGTTCTATCATTTCTCTTACTTTTTGTATTTCTTCGTGTAGTCCTCCTATGTCTTCGTATGTTATTTGGGGTATCCCTGTGGGGATTTCTGTGAGGGGTTTTTCGCTGATGCGTAGTTCTGTTTGGGGTTTTACTATGACGATTCCTTTTGGTGTGGTTTTTACTACTACGAAGAGGATGGCTCGGCTTAGGACTGTGATGTGTATGGTGTCTCCTTGGTTTACGGGGTGTCCTACGAGTTTGCTTTTTACGAAGCGCTCGAAGCGTTCTTCTACTGGGAATCTTACGCTGGTTGGGGCTAGTATTACTGATGTGGCTGGTTTTTCGTTGGCTTTTCTGATGATTACTTTGTCGCCTAGGCTTACGTTGGCGTTTCGTCTTAGGTATCCGTCCATTCGGACTAGTCCTTTGTCTTTGTCTTCGGGGTATGCTGGCCAGGCTATGGCGGCGGTGGTTTTTTTGCCTCTTATTTCTACTATGTCTCCTGTTTGGATGCCTAGTTTTTCCATTGCGGCGTTATCTATTCTTACTATGAATCTTCCTGCGTCGCGCTTCTGCGCTTCTTCTACACGTAGCTCTATATCTACCAATTTGACACCAACTTCAAATTTTTTGGAGGGTTTTTGAGCATCGGTTGTAAAGGGGTATTCTCTACTCATTACATTTGTTTTTGTTAGATTTAAAAACATTGTCTTGGTTGCACTAGTATTTGTGGCTTTTTTCCGGTTTTTGTGGTCTGGTTTCAGGTATGTGTGGTGGTTTCTTTTGGGTAGTGGCTTTTATTGGGGGGTAAAAATAGTTTTTGGGTTGTCTTTGTTTGGTTATTTGGTTTTTGGGATGGGGTTTTTGGTGGTTTTTTGGTTTTTGTTTTGTGTTTATTTGATTTATATTCTTCTTACCATTTCGACTTCGATTTGGCTGACTTCTTCTATTTCTGATATTGCTTTTTCAACGTGGTCTGTTCCCCCCTCGGCTTCTGGTAGTACTATGTTTAGTCTTAGGGCTTTTAGTCCAAATGCGATTGGGACTTCTGAAGAGCTGTGTATTTTGGCTCCTTGGGGGAGATTTTTTTCTATTTTTTCCTTTAGTTTTTCCAAGTTTACTTCGGTTGATTCCGGAAATATTTTTATGGTGGCTACGACTTTTGCCAAATGTTGCACCTCTTTCCTTTTTTATGGTCCTTCAAAATTACATAGGGGACACTTGAAAGTGTTTGAGAATAGTCTGCACCTTTCGCAGCGCCAGATGGTATATTTGCCGCAGTTGGGGCAGGGGAACCTTACTGCTCCCTTTTCAGGTGACACTATTTTGCCACAGCTTGTGCACAGTTGCGGTTTGATTTCAGACATAGTTATCCTCCTGTCTTCTGAGTTTATTTGTTGTTCCCACTTAGAACTCGAGGGTTTTTAAATTTATGTTGTCTCTACTTAAAATATTTATTCAAACTTTCAAGGTTATTGTATATTTTTTCCTGTCTTCTTTTTTATTGGTATGACTGAGGCTAGGAAGTTTAGTAGGATGCTGATGGAGAGCGAGGGTTTTAAGAGTATTTTCCTAATCACTCCTGACTCGAAGTCCATGTCTCCCACTTCTTCTATGACTGTGTGGAACTCTTCTCGGGTAAGTGTTTCGAAAAGTCTGTCCAGGGTTCTATCCTCCATTCTGTTTAGAATTTTTCTGGCCAAGAGCATAGAGTTGAACTCTCTGGAGAGCAGTTTTTTCCACTTTTTCTGATACGCTGAGAGTCTCCCTCCACTCACGTTTTTTTCGTTGACCGCTTCGGCGGCGACTTCACCTGCAATCTGTGCGCATAGTCCGCCCATAATCACCCCTCCTCCTGTTGTTGGCTTCACCTGTCCAGCTGCGTCGCCTACGACTAGAAATCCGTCGGTGTAGGTCTTTGGGATTGGCCCGCTTAGGATTATGCTGCCGCCAAACTTTTTGACTGGAACGGCGTGCAAGAGCTTTTTTGAGGCTATGGGATGATTTTTAATAAATTTTTCTAGATATTTTAGGGCGTGATGGTGAGCGCCGAGTCCCACTCTTGCGGTGTTCTCACCTGTGGGGATTATCCAGGCAAAGAATCCTGGTGCCACCTTGTTTCCGAGGAATATTTCCACCTCTTCTGGGTTTACCTGAGCGTTTTTCACCTCAATTTGAACTCCCGGTATTATTCCTCTGGATACGGCGGCCAGCCCCATTTCTCGAACAAATTTTCCTCTTACTCCCTCGGCGTCGATTATGACTTTAGTTTTAAAATGTTGCTCTTTTTTCTGTGAAACTTTTAGGATTTTGATTTCGCCCATTTTTACAGATAAGACCTTGGTGCCTGTAAATAGTGACACGTTTTCTTTTTGGGCGAGGCTTGCTAGGTACTGGTCAAGTAGGGGACGGTTAACAACATACGCTTGAGTGTTTCTGCGTGAAACGCTAAACGTTGCGCCTTGGGGGGAATAAAATGTGGCGCCCTTAACCCTGTTTAGGATGCATTCCTTTGGAACATTTATGTTCAGCCGCCTGAATCCGGTTGTACTGATTAGGCCCGCGCAGTGCTCTGGCAGGCCTACATAGGGGTGTTCCTCGATTATTGCAACTTTTACGCCTTTTTTGGCAGCGTTTTGAGAGGCTATTGCTCCTGATGGTCCGCAGCCGATCACAATTATGTCGAAGTTTTGTTCTGGAGCGATTTTTCATCCCACCTTGTGGGCATTTTTGGTTAAAAATGTTTAAGTGGGGTTATTTTTAAGGGTTACAGAAAAACACTTTAAACTCTAGCCATATAGAAGGGAAACAGGTATGACATTTTAAAGGAACTATTTAGGTGTGCTCATCTTTTACGTTTCCTCTTTGCTAAAGGAGTCGCTTTGAAATGTTTGAGTACAAAATGGCAATTTTGGTACGAACCGATTTAAAAATGAGTAAGGGAAAAATCGCGGCACAGGTGGCGCATGCAGCGGTTTCAGCCTCAGAGGAAGCTAGGAAGAGGAATCCGGACTGGTGGGGGAAATGGATGAATGAGGGCCAGAAGAAGGTTGTGGTTAAGGTAAAATCTTTGGATGAACTTAAAAGGTATGAGTACCAAGCGATTAGGAATAAGATTCCCCATTCTTTAATAATTGATAGGGGTCTCACGGAAATACCGCCTGGCACTGTTACTGCTCTTGCTATCGGACCGGCGCCAGAATCACTCATAGACAGTATTACGGGCGGGCTACCTCTGCTTTAGCAAATGTCGGTGAGATTATGAGTGAACTAGAAAAAATCATTGGAATAGAGTTTTTCGCTACCAAGTCTAAAGGAATAGGAGGAGAACTCAGGAAGAGATGGGAGGACTTCGTAGTGGAGGAAATAACTCCCCAAAAGGAGATACTTTACGCTCTAGGCCCCAATTCCGAAACAAGCAGACCGGATGGTGAGCATGGAAATGGAGGAGAAACTGTGGGGGATTATACTATTTTTACTCTTGAGAGGCACGGTTTGTATAATACATTTGAGGCTTTGGATAAAATTGCTCATAGTTTGAGGATTGGAATAAAAAGGTTTTCCTATGCGGGGGTGAAGGATAAAAGGGCGGTTACAACCCAAAGGGTTAGTGTTTGGAGGGTTGACCCAGAGAGACTGAAAAAACTGAATATTAAGGGACTTTACATAAGGGATGTGCGTAGGGGCGCGGAAGCTGTTAAGCTTGGAGATTTATGGGGCAACCACTTTCGTATCACTGTTAGAGGTATAAACTTGGAAAAGTCGGAGGTGGAGCTAATAGTTAAGAAAACCTGTGATGAGATAGCGGATTTGGGTGGTGTCCCCAACTTTTTTGGCTATCAAAGATTTGGGCTTCGGAGACCCTTGTCTCACCTTGTGGGAACTAAGCTGGTTAAGAACGAGTTTAGGGAGGCTGCAATGCTATTTTTAGCAAAAGCTTATCCCCTTGAAGGAATGGATGCCCAAGAGGCGCGTAATTATTTGTATGAGACTGGAGACTTTGCTGGAGCTTTGAAAAAGTTTCCCAAGCGCCTAACTTTTGAGAGAACAATGTTAAAGCATTTGTCTCAACATCCCAATGATATTCTGGGCGCCTTTAGGCGGATTCAAAGAGGTCTACTTATGATGTTTATACATGCCACGCAGTCTTACCTATTTAATAGAATTCTTAGTCTAAGGCATAAATGCGGTCTCCCACTAAACAGTGCTGTGGTGGGGGATATTGTGGCTCCAGTTCAGGGTGCTTCGCCGAGAGATTATATGCTGGTCACGGAAGAAAACATTTCAAAAATAAACGAGCAGGTTAAATCTGGAACATTGGGCGTTGCAATACCTTTGATAGGGTATGATATAACTCTTCCCATGTTTCAGCCAGGGGAGCTGGTAGAAAAAATTTTACAGGAAGAGGGTTTAAGTCCAAGCATGTTTAGACTTCAATCTATACCTGAGATAAGTTCAAAAGGAGGATACCGACTAATACTCTCAAAAGTATCTGACTTGAAAGTGTTGGACATAAGTGAAGATGAGTATAGTGAAAACGCGATTAAACTTACAATTTCCTTCTCGCTGTCCAAGGGCAGTTACGCCACAATGGTGCTCAGAGAATTTATGAAAACAGAACCCACAAAGTATTAGTAAAAAGTGAAGAACAATAAATTAATTAGTAATTGATACTTCTCATCGAAGACCGTGAAGGAATTTAAAACAGCAATCCGTCGGAGGTAAAACATAATGTCAGAATGTTCCGAGGATATTCATAAGACACACTTCACCAGTGAGATAGGTCCAGACCTTGATGGAAAAATCGTGGTTTTAGCTGGATGGGTAGAAAGCATCCGAAAATTGGGTGGAATAAAATTCATCATTTTGAGGGATAAGGAGGGGCGTTCACAGATCACCGTCCCCAAGAGCAACTCAAAGGTTTTCGATGAGGTAGACAAATTAGGCAAGGAATACGTTATCCTGGTGCGGGGAAAGGTGAGAAAGATCGAAAAGGCGCCCCAAGGAGCTGAGGTAATCCCCGAAGAAATAAAAATACTAAACACGTCAATCTCTCCTCTTCCATTAGACCCCTCAGGTAAGGTTGACGCGAATCTTGATACCCAGCTAGACAATAGGGTGCTAGACCTTAGGCGTCCAGAAAAAACGGCTATTTTTATTATTCGCCACGAGGCAAGTAAGGCTATCAGAGAGTTCCTAATCAAGAGGGGCTTTATAGAAATTAACACCCCCAAAATCATTGCCTCCGCTTCTGAGGGTGGAGCCGACCTCTTCCCTATCTCATACTACGAGAAGGAGGCGTTCCTAAGCCAATCAGCTCAACTTTACAAAGAGCAGATGTCTAGTGTTTTTGAGAAGGTTTTCGAGATCGCCCCCTGTTACCGCGCCGAGTTAAGCCGCACAGTCAGACACCTAAGCGAAGTTTACACAGTTGATGTGGAAGTAGCCTTTAACAACTATTTAGACGTAATGGAACTCCTCGAAGAACTAATTTCCCACGTGTTTAAACATATAAAGAAAAAATGTTCTGAAGAATTAAAAACGCTAAATCGGGAATTGCCAGTTCTCAAAACTCCTTTTCCCCGCTACACCTATACTGAAATTGTAGAAAAGCTACAGGCTGAGGGAATCGAAATGAACTGGGGAGAGGACATCTCTACACAGGCTTACCGCAAACTTGGAGAAATATTGAAGGGACTATACTTCATAGTGGATTGGCCCACTGCTGGAAAGCCCTTCTACATACTGCCCCGAAAAGACAACCCCGAAATATGTGAATCATTTGATCTCATGTATGAGTGGCTGGAGCTGGCCTCTGGAGGAACAAGGATACACAAAAAAGACATGCTTATTGAGAGGCTAAAGGAGCAGAAACTGAATCCTGAATCGTTCGCATTCCACCTAAAAACATACGATTGGGGAATGCCCCCACATGCAGGATGGGGATTGGGATTAGACCGACTAGTTATGGTTCTCACTGGAGCGGAGAATATAAGAGACTGCGTCTTATACCCCCGGGACCGAGACCGACTCACGCCCTAAAAAAGAGGTAACTACAGAAAAATTACAAGACCTTTAGCGAGATAAGCCCCCACTCATAGTGGCGGAAGGGGGCAAAAAGGCTACTCAAAAACTATTCTAATTTTTTCCTTGGTTAAATTATAAACAATGTTCTCTAAAGTAGGTACGTCTGTGGGGAGTCTTCTACTATCTGATTTCTTGATTCTCACCTTTTTCTCCAGCGTGCCGTCTGGAAGCCAAATTGTGTTCACGCCCAAAACTGGGATTGGAGATAGAATGTCCTCTATGGTCTTTTTTGTGGAGGAAGTTGCCTCTATAACTCTAACTTTTTTCTTTAATTCATCACTTAAAACTTTAACAATTTTGCCTTTTGGACCTATAAAGTGTGATATGTCGCCTGGACCAACGACTATTATGATTAAATTGTTGGTTTCAATGGAGCCTCTGAACTCCGCTTCTTTGAGGTTGGGAAACTTACTTTCAAGTTCTAGGAGACTCTTAGCTACCTTTAAATCTAGGGGCGTCACTTCCCCTCGTTCTATCTTTTCCCTACATGTGGAACAGTAAACTCCACTTTTAAGACAAAAAGAACATACGGGAACCTTCAATTCTCAAGTCTCCGAATACGAGTAATCATGAGGCTGTAAGTACCGGTTAAGGCAGTTTTCCGCCGATAATAAACAGCAATTTTAGTGTAGTTTTTATAGGAAGAGAGATTGCTTAAAAAACTTTTGTTAAATTAGACTTGTTGAGGCGCTCTGTCCAGAGAGGTGCAGTGTGCTTTTGGTGAAAAAGAAAATGTATTAATTAAAGAAAAAATTTGATAAAAAACCAAAAAAGCCGTCCACTTAGTCTTTTCCCAGTGTGATCTCAATAGTTGAAACATTAATCGTTGAACCGTTCTCTGCCGTGATGGGCTCAGTTCCAATTTTTATGTCCTTAGGTTTAGCCTCTGAAACGAATCTGTTTCTCACTATCTCCGCCACGTCTACAGCTCTGCTTATGGAGCGGCCACGTGCCTTCAAAGTCACTTCCTTTTTTCCGTTATGGAAAAGAGTTATGCATGCTAAAACATAATTCATCACGGGTTTGGATCCTATGTAGATAGAGTTTTCTTCTGACATGTTTGTTACCTCTTCCGCGCTTTTGGATTAGTTGCATAACTACTAAACGCCGTATCTACCTAGAAATAATAAAGTTTTTGGTGACACAAAAAGTCTAATTATTAAGCAAAAAACTAAGAACCGTTTTTAAAGAGGAATACCCATAAAGAATAACTACTTTTTAAAAATATGATGATTTTCGTTTTCATAACTCGGGCTTCTGCAACAAACATATAGTTGAATTTTTATATCTTTAAAAAAAATATAAAATTAAAGATTTAAACATAGTATATTAAATCCTTCCAATCTCTAAAAATTCTGGGTAATGGTTAATATGATTAAGGCGTTCCACATTCTTCTGAAGTCCGGTGAGCCCCTTTTCCACAGGGTTTATGGTAAGGAGCAGGTTGATGAATCGCTTTTTTCGGGGTTTCTAGGCGCTGTTTACAACTTTGCTCAGGAACTGGGCCATGGAGATATTAAGACTGTGGAGGTTGGTGATGCAAGGTTCGTATGCGAAGTTTCTGAGAACTTGATTTTCGTGGCTGTTGTTGGAAAAGACGACGATGAACAAGAACTAAAAAATTTTCTAGGCTTTGCTTCTAGAGCCTTTGTTAACCGCTTCAGAGAGGAACTTAAAACATGGCGTGGAAATGTGTCTATCTTTAGGGAATTCACCCAAGAGTTAGATCACTTAGTGGAAGATTATCAAACGAAGCGCCTCCCCGGTAAGGTTAAACTGGTGCCTTTTCTAAGAGATTCTTCTGGGGGATCAAGTTACCCCTTTGATGTGGAAATAGCCTCTGTTTTCTGTTTACTGGAAGATATAAGAGATCGTGGAGGGGGCTTTCTCTGGAAAAAGCCAGAGGAGGCGTTGAGGGGTATTGTAAGAGTTTTATGGCCTTTTTGGATAGTGCCTTTTGAGGATGGAGACCGGGGAGTTATAGTGGATGCTATGAGTATGGCGCCCCTCCAAATACGAACCAAGCGTTACTCGGCTTTAGATAAAGCTGATAATTTTCTCAAAATAAATAGTGTAGATGTGTTTGTAAATTCTCTTGAGGATCTAATATTGGATTTAGAAAGTGAGAAATCGGAGGAATTTCCACTATATGGATTTTTAGTTCCAGAGTTAGTTAAAGATTTGGAGATCAGCTTTTCTCAAGCCAGAGTGGGTGAGACTAAGGATTATGTTGTAGTCCGCCCCCTTGTAACTCGCACCCAGACGGTTGAGAATAAAACTGTTTTTATGAAGTTAATTCAAGATTTGGAAACAAGTTCTCAAAGACTAATGGAAAAGGAAAATTTCTTAACATTAATAACTGAGAAGTGGCTTAAGGTAATAAATGAAAAGATGGTGGAGACCCGGGAAAGTTATAGAGTCAAAATAGAGGAAACAGTTAAGGATGTCGAGAAGCAGATTGGAATACTCTTACAGCTCAGAGAGGAGGAACTGAAAAAACTTGATGCTTGGTTTGCTGAAGCAGATAAGAATCTTATACTGGAAATAAAAGAATTGTTTGGTCCACTGATTGAGGTTTTAGAAGATGTGGCGCTGAAATCCACCGAGGAGATAGGAAAGTCAATCGATGAAAAAATTAGTGTGTTGGAAGTTATAGAGGGGAGAATTCAAAAATTAGCCAACGTTTCGGAGTATATGAATAAGACCAAGAAATTGGTGGAGAACATTTCTAAGAGTATAAAGAAAATTGATTCAACTATTGAGAAAATAAACAAGAAAATAGAAGTTGACAAAAATTCCATTCTGAAAGACTTTGACAGAAAAATCATGGAACAAAACAGTCGAGTAGACTCGCTAAAAGAAGAAGCAAAAGATGTCCTCAGCAAACAACAGTTTTTAATGGATAGAATTACATCTAAACTCCAAGAATTAAGGCAGCTGATTCAACGTGAACGCAAAGAAGTCGACCGGCTTTTAAAATTGTTAACTTCATTGATAATTAAATTGCCGGACAAAATATTTTCTCCATCTCTATTTTATATCCCCCTATATATTGGAAAATTCGAAGATACGAAGCAAGAAAGATTTTTTGTGGTACCCCCATTAGTTCTGCTAAAATCGAATGAAACTATTAGTTGTGACTTTGGACAGAAAACACTTCCCCTGGATCTACCTAACCCTGCGTTTCTAGAAGCTGTAAAACGAAAGGCTGAAACACTAATTAATGATAGTAAGGAGCTAAAATTAGAAATTCTAAAGGGGTTTAAAAAATCAAATCTAATAAATTCGCAACAAATAGAGACAAGCGTTTACGAGGGCTTAAACAATCTATTACGCCTCAATATTCTTACTGAGAAGGACTTTCAAATTTTGAAAGCTAGAGCCAAGGAGGTTTTTAGGACGGAGGAGAGAGTTTGAAAAATAAAATTCAACCAATCAGTTCATATACTGTTGTTCTCTGAACTGGGATCCGTCCACAGTCTTTGATGAGGGCTATTATAGTTTCGGGGGGAAGATACTCTCCACTAGGAGAGCCCGCAATTTTTGAAATATTTTCCTCGATTAATGTTCCCCCGAAATCATTCGCGCCCGCGTTTAAGCAGAACTGAGCAAATTTTGTGCCAAGCTTAACCCAGCTCACCTGGATGTTATTTATCAACCCGTCGAACATTAGGCGGGAAATAGCATAAACTTTCACATCTTCCATGCCCGTGGCGCCTGGCCGGGAGGAAAAATTCTTGTAGAGCTCTGTTTGTTGGTGAATGAAGCTGAGTGGAACAAACTCTGTGAATCCCCTAGTTCTCTTCTGTATATTCCTTAAAATATCCATATGGACTGCCTTGTCCCTACTGCTTTCTATATGCCCATACATCATAGTGCTTGAGGTCAATATTCCTAACCTATGGGCTTCCTCAATAATCTTAATCCATTCCTTTACTGATATTTTCGTGGGGCAAATCACTTCCCTAACTTTATCCACTAATATTTCTGCTGCTGTTCCGGGCATGGAGTTTAATCCTGCTTCCTTTAGAATCTTTAAGACTTCGCGTGTGCTTAAACCTTCCTTTCTTGCAGCGTGGTATATCTCCATTGGGCTGAAGGCGTGAATGTGTATGTCTGAGCTAACCCTTCTCACTGCTTTTATTATTTCTATGTATAAGTCAAGGGTAGCTTCTGGGTGCAGTCCACCTTGAATGCAAACTTCGGTGGCTCTCATATTTATTGCTTCGCGGGTTTTGTTTTCAATCTCTTTTGTTGATAAAAGAAATTGTTTCGGAGAGTCTTTGTCTTCCCTAAATGCGCAAAAACGGCATCTATTGATGCACACATTTGTAAAGTTAATGTTTCGATTTATGACGTAAGTTACAATGTCACCCACAGCTCTTCTCCTAATCTGATCTGCAACAAGGATTAGGGCTAGAAACTCTTGGCCAGTGCAATTGAACAGGAGTTCTGCTTCGTCTACTGAAGGGGGATGTCCATCTATGGCTTTTTGAAGTATGTGGGAAACTTCTCCATTTATGTTATCTAGCAAATTCAATTTTTACACTTCCTGTAACCTTTTTCGTCTGCCAATTTGTGGATGAGGGGGGCAACCTTACCAGAAACATAGCCTTTTTGTATATATTTCGGATAAATTGGTAATCTTTCTACCAGTCTGAACTTATTTTCTCCAGTTATTTTTTCAAGCTTTTGCCTAGTTGGCCAAGGATTATTTGGATTAATTTCATCCGAGGTTACGGGTGAGATTCCTCCCCAGTCATTCATCCCCGATACAAGTAGCTCACGTTCGCGTCCAATGTTTAAATTTGGGGGAATCTGAATACTCGTTTCGCCTTTAAAAACTAATCGGGTAATAGCTGCGGTTAGCATAATGTCGCTTAAACTTGGCGGCTGCGCCTTTTCCATAGGTGTGCCTGGTATTGGAGTGAAATTCTGAATTATTATTTCCTGTATGTGGTCATATTTCTCATGGAGCTCTTTTAAGGCGAATATGCTTTCTATTCTCTCCTCAACTGTTTCTCCTATTCCTAGAAGGATGCCAGTTGTGAAGGGTACCTTTAACTCTCCCGCATATTTTATAGTTTTGATTCTTCTTTCAGGTAATTTTCCAGGGCTGTGCTCATGTGGTTCCCCTACTCCGCATAGTCTCTCACTACAGTTTTCCAGCATAAGGCCCATACTGGCATTTACCTGTTTTAGCTTTTCAATCTCCCGTTTCTCCAGGATTCCCGGATTACTGTGAGGAAGCAATCCCACATCTAGTGCCAATAGACAAAGATCGTAGAGATAGTCCACCATTGAGGAGTATCCCCAATCCTCAAGTAAATCTCTAACTTCGGGATACTTTTCTTCGGGTTTCTCACCAAAGGTGAAGAGGGCTTCAGTGCACCCCGCCCTTTTTCCACTAATTAAGAGATTTTTTACTTCTTCGGGGCTCAAAATCCTCGCAAGCGGATCCCCCAGCTCCTTTCGAAAACCACAATAACTGCAACGGTTTCTACAAATATTTGTTAGGGGAATAAAAACGTTTAGAGAAAATGTTACAATGTCACCATAATACTTTTTCCTTATTCTATTAGCTGCATCACATACAGCCCGAAGATTTTTTTCACTTGATAAATTTAGTGCTTCCTCAAATGTTAAGTCCTCGAAATCAATATTCTTGAGCACGACCCAAGCCCTCTTTCCTTAAGTTGAATTGTAAATATTGGTTGAATCTGCTATAGGGAGGGAGTATTTTTCTTTTTGGCAGATGGGAAGGAGCCCATTATTTTTACTTCTCCTGCGCTTTTGCTAATATTCATTATTGCCTCCTTAACCTTGGGGTCTTTTCTGTGGCCTTCCAAATCCACAAAAAATATGTAGTCCCCTAGAACTCTTTTTGAGGGTCTAGACTCGATTCTTGTAAGGTTAATGTTTCTTTCTTTGAACTGCTCTAAAACTTCGCATAAAGCACCAGGTCTATCCTGCAATAGAAATATGGCTATGGAGGTTTTATCTTGGCCTGTTGGTTCAGTGTCTTCAGAGGCTATTACTGCGAACCGGGTTTCATTGGTTTGTTCATCCTGTATTCCCTCAGCGAGCACAGTCATTCCATAAAGTTTTGCGGCTGCTAGGCTACCGATGGCCGCTATGTTTGTGTCTTCTTCTTCTGCAACTATCTTAACCGCTTCTGCAGTGCTAAGAGTTTCATATAGATGTGCATGTGGTAGCTTTTTGGCTAGAAATGTTCTACACTGGGCCAAAGCCTGTGGATGAGAGTAAACCTTAGTTATTTTGTCAAGGCTTATTTTTTCTTTTGAAATTAAATTGTGTACCACGGGGAGGATGATTTCTCCACAGATCTTCGCCTCGCTTCGAGCTAAGAGATCTAGGGTTATCGTTACACTGCCTTCAACTGAATTTTCAATGGGAACGATTCCAATGTCTACATGTTTATTTTCCACCGCAGAGATTATACTTGCGATTGTTGACATAGGAATCAGTTCCGCTTCGGTTCCCGCTGCGTACTTTAGGGCGGCTTCCTCTGTGAAGGTTCCACGTGGGGATAGATAAGCAATTTTTTTGACTTCACCCCTCACCTCGCCTTCCGTTCTTCTTCCATAGTCAATGATTTCAAGGAAAATCTTATTCACAAAACTGGGATCTAAGCCCATTTCGACTGCCCTTTTTTCACTATTGGCAATTACTTGTGTTTCTCTTTTCTGGTCTCTAATCTTCAGTTTCAAGCTTGACTTTACTTTGGCCAGCTCCCTGATCTTATCTCTTCTCTGTGCTAAAAGCTCCACTATCTGTGAATCGATTTCGTCTATTTTCTTTCTAATGGCTGCCAATTTATCTTCATAATTTTCTGATGTCACTTCTCACACCAATCTACGACTTAAGAATGCAGATTACTTTTTTAGATTTATAACTTTCTGTTAGGTAGCATTGGGACTTGCAAAACCAATATATTGTCCTTCGAGTCTCTTTTCAATATTAAGAAATTTAAGTCCTTTGACCTATTTCCGGAATTTACGGTGCCTAAAAATGTGTAAATTGTTAGCCTTATCTTGTAGTAGTGAAGAAGATAACAAAAGTATTTTAGAAGCCTTTGTTAAAAAATTTGGGTCTACAAATCCAGATGGTTGGGGAATGGCCTATCTGGACGAATCAACTGGACTATACTGTATCAAAAAGGTTTACCATAGGGACCGAAGACGGTTGGAGGAGACTTTCTTCCGTGATTTAGGAGAGGTAAAAACTAGGTCGTTAATCGCTCATTTACGAAAGGCATCGATCGGTCGGAAGAGTCAAGAGAACTGTCATCCCTTCGAAGGATACATAGATAACCACCAATTTATCTTTGCACATAATGGTACTGTGTGGCCCAGAAAAGTTCTTGAATCTAAACTAGTTAACCATAAACCAAAATCTGATGATCCCACGGATTCAGAACTGGTTTTCTGCTACATTATGGAAGTTTTAGAAGAAAGAGGCGTCAATCTGAACTCGTGGCGGGATATGGTTGAAACTATAAATAGTGTAGTTTTAAGCATCCGCTCAGAGGCCCTCATTACTAAATTAAATTTTATACTCGCCGATAAAAGTTACATATACTGCTACAACTGGGGTGAACTCCAATATTCACTAATGGAGGAAAGCACCAATTGCAAACTTCCCAACGAAACATTCTCCCCCTGTAATGGAAAATTTTTAGTGTGCAGTAGACCTCTACTAGAAAACTCTTCTTGGAACTCCGTACCTCCAAAAACCATTTTGGTTCTGCGAGAGGGAAAAATACAATTCTCAAGCAAAAATACTAGATTCTAGGTAGCTAATTTTTAAATTAAACCCAAATATATATAATTATAAGATGTACTCCTAACAATTAATTTAGATTTAATGATAATTGGCTATTTAAAAAAATAGACCAATTTTCTATGAAGCATTATCCGTTTTTGGAGGGTAACCCAATTGAAAGCACTAGTACTGGCGGGCGGAACAGGTAAAAGACTCTTCCCCCTAACAGAGACTCTTCCCAAATCCATGATTCCACTGGCTGGGAAACCGGTGCTGGAGTATGTTATAGAATACTTGGTTCACACCAACTTGAATGACATCATCATTGTGGTGGGGCCTAAAAAGGAGCAAATTTGTGATTACTTCTCAACAGGTAAGGATTTCGGGGCAAATATTTCGTATGTAGAGCAAAAGAGACCGGTGGGAGTGGAGGACGCGATTCTCACCGCTCTACCCGTATTAGAAAAAGAGGAGGAATTCCTAATTGTTCATTCTGATTTTGTTGCCTCCAGCGAAATAATCCGTAGAGCTATAGAATATCATAAGGGTTTAGATTCAGATGCCACTATTGTGATTACCTTGGTTGACGATCCTACTCTTTATGGTGCGGTGGAAATTGATGAAAACGCGAGAATAAAGAGAATTATTGAGAAGCCTAAAAAAGAGGAGGCCCCAAGCAACTATGCTGCAGCAGGAGTTTATGTCTTTAAGGGGGAGTTCCTAAAGAAATTAGAGGAAACAAAGAGATTCGACACATCTGTCCAATCAATGATACAGGAGGATAAAACAGTTTATGGTATGGTTTGGGAAAAGGATTGGACCGAGATAACCTATCCTTGGGATATTCTAGAGGCTAATCGATTCATTCTGGCTCAAAGGCTTAAGGGTAAGGGCTCTTTTATTGCAGAGAGCGCGCAGATTGACAGCACTGCCAAAATAGAGGCTCCGGTTTGGATTTGTGACGACGTGATAATAAGGCCTCGCGCGGTCATAAGAGGCCCCTGTTTCATTGGTCCAGACAGTTTTATTGGTGATGGAGCCCTAATAAGAGACCACACCTCAATAGGTAAGCATGTTTCCATAGGGTTCGGAGTAGAAATAAAGAATAGTATAATAATGGATGACTCTTCTGTTGGAAGATTGAGCTATATTGGCGAGAGTATAATAGGGAGATCAGTTAAAATAGGGGCGGGAACCCAGACGTGGAATATTAAAATGAGGGGAGGCCCCCCAATAGAAATGAATATTGATGGTAAAAAAGTTCCAGTACCCGCAGAAAGATTCGGTGCCATTATAGGGGAGAATGCCGAAGTAAGCATTAACGTGTCAATATTTCCAGGCAAAAAAATTGGAGCGGGGTCAACAGTGTTTCCCGGAGTGATAGTTGAGGAGGATGTTCCTTCATATTCAGAGGTAAGAGCCAAACAAGAAATTGAAACCATAGCAAAAAAGGGATTCTAATTTAGAATTGTCCGTGATACCTATGTTGGATGCTTTTTATCAAAAATTAGGTGAGGACATCAAAACCGCTAACGATTTGGAGAAGAGGGGGGATTTTAGAGCTGCGGCGAAACTTTGGATTGAGATAGCTGAATACTGCTTAAAATTTGCTAGATCTGAATATGCTTCTGAGGAAATTAGAAAAAACCTTATTGAGAGGTCTGAAGGCTATATTGAGCATGCAAAAATGCTAAAAATTAGACCAGCACCCTTAAAGGGCTCCATAGAAAAAAGCTCCCAAGCAATAGACTATTTGGAAAAAGCTTTGGATGATAAGGTTAGAGCTGATAAACAGTGGATGGCCCTTGACCTAAACTCGTACATAATGACTATGTTTAGTGTAATTGAAAAACTCCTCTACCACGTTTATATATCCAAAACGGGTAATCTTCCAAGCCTCGAAGAAACATTTACTTCTCTTGTTAAATGGGCCTACAGGGAAGGAATCATCAGTGATCACCCCGACAATATTGAATTCGTTAGGCTCCTTTACGAAAAATTATCCAAAAAATCGCAAAAAATAACTAGTGAACAGGCTATGGAAGCAAGAGAAATAATGGAGCGAGTGTATAAAGAGTTATGCGAAAACCTATAATTTTCGCATGCCTTCTACTTCTTTTTCCAAACCTTCTTTATTTCCTCTTCAGAGGCTAGTCTGAAGGTTTGAGTTTCTGCGTCAATGATGCCTAAATCTATGTCTTCAGGCTGAAGGTTTTCAGAAACTTCTCTCAAGGTGTCTACCGCCAGTTTTAACATTTCACTTATCGACATATCCTCTTTATACCCTGCTTTCAGAATTTCCAAAGCCTTAGGTTCATTAGCCCCAACCGCTGCAGCTTTGCTTTTGGTCAAGGCTCCCGAAGTGTCTATGAGAACTATTTCCGGGCCCCCTCTGCTTATTCCTCCAAAAAGTAAGGCACATCCAAATGGGCGTGTTCCTCCTAACTGTGTAAAGCGCTGCATGAGACGCCCTAGCCTTTGGGCAAGTGTACTAACATCTATTTTTTCATCGTATGTTACTCTATACGATTGAGCTATGATTCTTGCTCTGTCAAGTAGAAGTCTTGAATCCGACATGTATCCGGCACTTGTGGCGCCTATGTGGTCGTCTATTTTCAAAACTTTTTCATGGGATTCAAGCAGTTTGCTATGTGTTTTCGCCACCCCTGCCAATACCACGCCCTTAGATGTTTTTATTCCGACAGCCGGCGCTCCTTTTTTAACTGCTTCGCTGGAATACTCCACTTGAATAATACGCCCTTCAGGAGAGTACATGGTGCTACTTTTATCATAATCCATCTCGTCGGACATTAGACGTCTCCTCTTATATTTTGACCTATATCCTATAGGAATTGAAAGTTTCTAAATATTTCCCAAATCCTTGCAATTACCTAATTTTTAAATCTTTTTAATTTCGCATTATTTGTACTATGCGAATCTGTTTCTAAACTCTAAATCCACTAGTTAAAGCAGGGTGTGTTAGGAACGACTGAAGTTTCCACTAATCCATTCAATCCTCAGTTTCTATACTGGAATTTTACTTGCTAGAAATTTTTTTGAGCACATCTTGAATATCATATAAGCAGGTTAAGACACTTTCTATATCAAGTATATCCTGCTGGAGCAAGTTGCCAGCACGTGAAAGATCTATCTGTAATCTGAGCATAAAGGGCGAAAAACCTTCATTTAATTCAGGGTTTTCCGTATAAATCGCCGCGTGTATCAAGTCAACGCCACCAAAGCCCAGGTCGAAAAGCAAGTCGTCAACTTTCAAAAGAAATTCGACTATTCGTTGCTTATCACCCTTGGTGCGTAGTTCTGCCTCGGCATCAGACAGACTCTTACTAATCTCGTCCAGCCTCTTTTTCAGAGAATCCGTGTTTATAGGCATCTCCTCTCGATACATTGTTGCCTCTGGACAGAAATTAAACCACCACTCAAGGTAGTGCGCTGTGCTGCAAAAGAATTTTTTATCATGATTTAATGGCTCCACGGAAACAGTGTACATGCATTCTTCACCACAAATAGTGCAAACCCCAGCCCCATCTTGATATGGTCTAATATCTCCACAAAAAGGTACACGAACGTACATAGCGTCGCCTTTAGGGGGTAAAAGTTTGGGGGGAATTTGCAACTCTTTACTGAACGGTTTTGAGTCTAATTCGGCAAATATTGCAGTCCAGACCGGGCCTCGTGGAGTTCTAACTAAAAGAGGGTTTCTTCTCGGGTGGTTGTTGCAATATGTCCAATACGGATCTTCGATTTTGAATTTTCTAACCTCACAGAAGGGCTCTTGGCTTTTATCACTATTTGCTTTATTGAATTTACAGGTTCCACAGCAATCGCTGCCACCATTAGGCATAATAATTCTCTCCTAAAACCACACGCTGCAGTTAATCCTTTCTGCTTATCTGATATGTGCTTACATAGGGTCAGGGGGTAGTTGAATTTTGCACATTTCAGGTATATTTATTGGGTGTTGTAAGGTTTCGAGTGTTCATCGCTTCCAAAATGTTATGTGTGGTGTATCTTTCGTCAATAGTATGTGCTGAGTTGTAGTGTAATGCCATTTTAATATATTTAACTGTTTTATCAATTTTTATATGAAATTATGGTGTTTCTGGGATTTTACTAAACTTCTTTTTTAAGAATTAGGGTAATACTCTGGTAACGTCTGGCTATAGTTTCTCACTCTACAGGGATAATAGTCAATATAATAAGTGACTTTCACTAGGTTTTTTAAAGGCGGTGGGTTCGATTTGATGTCCCTGGATAGATTCAAGTGTACTTCTTGTAATGAGGCTGAGGCGGCTTACTACTGTGAGGAGTGCAAATCAGCTTTCTGTCTGGGATGCGCCCAGGAGAGAAGGGAGGAGTTTTTTATCTGCGGTTCATGTGGCTTCAAGGAAACAAACCTTGGAATGGATAGGGATAAGAAAAGCTCCTCAAGATGTCCGAATTGTGGTTCAACTGATTTGAGATCTGGGATTAGAAAATGGAAACTTTGTCCTAATTGTCGCTCTGGTATGGTTATAAGCGTTCAAGATAAGAGGGTGGAGCTTAAAAAAACCTTTATTGATAATGTTAACAGCATTCTATATGGTTATGAATTGTTGAAAGATTTTTCGAGGAGACTTAGGGAAACTAGAAAGAGGCTAATCTTTCTCAGGCACAGAAGGTATTTCCACTATCCAAAAATGGAGGAAACTCTAATCTCCCTTTTCCAAGAAATTATTTCCTTGAAAAAGAAGGTGGAGGCGCGGGCTCAACAGGTCTTAAATGTGATTCAAGTGCAACTCGTGGATTTTTCTTACCCTGATAATTGGAGCCCACGTGATTTTGCACAGATTCAAACAGCTGTGGACAGGATAAAAGCCGATGTGAATGACTACAAAGTATATGTGAAGGGTCTTATGGAACTACCTGAAAGGAATCTCGATACGGTTGTTTCCTTGGTAAAATTGCTGAGTTTTCATTGGAAGTTCTTTGAGGAACATAGAGAAAAAATTGATTTAGAAATTGGGGAAAAACCTGTGGCAGCCATTCAGAGGGTAAAATATGTGGGAAGCTCTTTTCTCAGTTTAGAAAAATGTAGTGGAATACTTTTGTTAACAGATAAAAGGATAATTTTTATCAGAGAAAAAGGAATTTTAAACAAGTCGTACCAGAAACATTTTGAACTCCCCCTAAAAGCTCACAAAATCGTAGTTGAAGGATCAATATGGAAAAAACTCTCTTTTGAAGGTTCCCAAGGGGATGTGCGATTCTCCGCATCCAAAAATACCCTAAAAGCAATTGAAAGATACGTAGAATTGGCTAAAAACTTTGATAAAAGTTCCATAAAGGATAAAACCCAAACTGACAAATTGGAAAAGCTGGAAATAACCCTAGACGACCTGAAAACTGAGCTACACAAAAAAATTATGAGCGTTTTCACACCCCAAATTAAGGAGCCCACTCGCGGATTTGAACTACAGCCACCTGTTCCCACCGTTACCCCCAGAGTTGCTCAAAAGTCCGCACCCCCACTAACCACTTATAATCGGGTACAAGTTCAAACTGTGGAAGGATCAAAAAGAGGGGATGTTCTGGATTGGGAACGAAGGAAATTCTCCATTGAGCAGCTTCTCAAAAAAATTGAGGAACTTTGGCGGCGTGGAGACATTTCTGTAGAGGAGTACCTGAAAAGAATGAAGAATCTTTATGAGGAACTCTACGTCTTGAACCAGAAATTAAAGGAAATCGAAGTTCAGGCGTAAACCGTTACAAACTAGATATCTATAACTTAATTACCTAAAAACCATTGAAATTTTTGAAAATTGTGTAAAAAGAAATTCTCAATTACTCCTTTTCTTTGGGCTTCTTTGAACTCTCCAATTCCCTTTTCAGGTCTTCTAGCTCAGATGCCAAGGAAGATTTTTCTGTTATTATGTCCCCCTGCGGTACTTTGGGTTCCTCTATGCCCTCCAATGCAATTTCCGCCTCTAGACGGTTTAACTCACTTTCAATATCTCCTGCCTCTTCGACGCCCATTTCGGAAGGAGTTGCCAAAATGTCTGAGCTTCTAGAAATATCGCGCATAGCTTCCTCTTGCTCTATAATCATTTCGAGTATCTTTTCTGAGTTGACGAGTTTTCGGGCGTTTTCAAGCTCTGCTCCGGCGAGTTCAAATGCTTCCTTGAGTTCTAAGACATCATAGGCTTCTTCTATGGCGATGATTCTCGTTTCAAGGTTCTCAATAAATGCGGTGTACTTGCCTAGAAAATTCTGGTATCTTCTGAATTTTCTGAGGGCGAATGTTGCCATGCCTTTGTTGCCCATTTTTAGATACTGTTTAGCCTTGTTTCTTTCCTCGATTGCCTTCCTCTCGTAGTTTCGTGAACGCAGAGTTAGCCTATTTATACTAGTTCTTAGCTGTGCGATTATCTCGTCCTTGTTTTTGGGCCTTTTTCCAAAGAGTATATCTTTAATACTCATACTTTTCTCCTCTAAGAGTATTCATAGGTTACCTAATAAATATAATAACTTCAATTCTTTATTAAACTATACTCTTTAGGCATTATTATACATATTCTACCCATATATTCTGTTTATTTCTTTTTGTCTGGTTTCAATAAAATCGATGAAATTTTCCAGTGAAGGATCCTCCTCAGCTTCTTCATGAACTAGTTCTGCTATGCTGAGCAGGGAGGCTGCTACATGTGTGCGTGCGGGCTCGGATTTTATCTCGGGCTTAATGAGAGCTACTATTCTCTTTTCAAAATCATTGAAAGTTAAAATCCTATCCACAAGGAGAATAAATGATTCGGTTATTCCCCTCTCCAAGTCCTGTTTTTCGTCTAATATCAAGTTGGCTGCCAGATTTTTGAGGGCCGGTTTCACAATGTCCTCTCTAAACCAATTGAAAAGTTTGCTCTTCTTATCTGATGGAGGAAGAAAGCTTGAAGCAGGGGCACTAATATTTTTAGGCTCTTTTTTAAGGTTCTCCGCCATTTTATGAATATTTGAACTTTTAATGGTCTCCATTGCCGCTAGTACCAGCGACTTCACCCCCAAAACCACTTCTCCTCTACTAAACCCCTCTAACATTTTTTCCAGAGCATGTCTGGCTTCCTCGAAGGAAACCTCTTTTGAAATAAAAGACTTGAAAAGTTCCAAGATTTTTGCTCTTGTTTCCAGAGCTTCACTGTAACCAACGCTATCCAGTGTCAAGATTCTGTAGCCTGGATCCAGAACTTGCTTGTCAAACCATCTTACAACTATGTATTCATCAGTAATTCTCTCTAAATCTTTTAGAGTAAGTTTGGGATCAGCTTCCTCCAACTCATTGCAAAGCTGCGAAGCGAATGTTTCAAATACTGAAGAGACGTAGTTTTGGAGAACTTCATCCAATTTGAGACCTTCTAAAATCTTCTCAACCCTCTTTTTGAACGCGGGCTCAGAAATTTTTCCCTCCACCCGCTTTTTAAAATATGGAAACACTTTCTCCCTGACCATTTGAGATTTCTCAATAAAATTAGCTACAATACTGTCTAGGACGCCGAAAACCACATACTCAAAAAATTCTCTTAAGATTTTTAGACCCTCTTCTGAATCAAAAATGTAGGGCATTTAAATTCACCAAGAATCATTCGATGAGTGACCTGCGCAGCTGCTCGATTTTTTCGAAAGTTTTCCTCTTTAAGAAAACATATTCATCCTCAGTCATCCTACCCAACTCAAAGTACTCATGTAGGCTCCTCAAATATTTCTGGAATTTCTCTATCTGCCTCAGAATCTCCTCCTGCCTTTTCTCCTTATCAGACACCTGTTCTTCCTCCTCTTCCTCTAATGGTTTAACACCCACTGGTTCGCTTACCGGTTTACTAATTTCCGGTTTAACGCCCTCTTCGGCGCTGATTCTGGGTATTGGTGGTGGGCTGGGTAATTCTGGAAGTTCTTCCTCTGTTATGGTTTCTCTCGTTAAGGGTTTTGGTCTTGGTGTGCGGGGAGCCGCCTTTAAGCCTTTAACTGTCTCTTTAATTGTTGTTACCATGCCTGCTGCCTCATTTTTAAGCGCCGAAGTGGATGAAACACTAATTATTGTGTTTTCCTCGGTTTCAACTATCCCTACGGCCAATCTTGATTTCTCCTTGGAGGCTAAAACTACAGGTACGCTTTTTGTTGTGTCTATCTCTATTTGCCAACCTTCCTCCTTCAATTTTGTGTAGATTTCACGGATGGCTTCTCTGCTATGCGCCTGTGTCACTATTGGTTCTGCTACTCCCTCCATTTTGGGGGCAGGGTACAAATGATCATAAAATCTGTATTCCAAGACTCGTTTTAGGTAGTCGGAGGCCAAATCCGTCGGTAAGCTGAGCACGGGCGGGGCTGGTATTGATATGTCTGGGGACACTTCCACCATTTCTTCTTCTGTAACTTCTTCCAAAGCTTCTAAAGCCTCAGCCTCTGCTTCGGGTGTGCCTCTTGTTTCCTCAACAGTTTTCTCAATTTCTGGAGTGGCAACCTGTTTTGAAGCAATGGCTGTGAGTTCTTCAATTATCTTGGGAAGGGCTTCGCGGCCAGAATGCTGACTCAGCCTGGGTCTTATCTTAACTACAAGGGCACGGTTACTTGTGATAGATTCGTCTGAAACAATGGTCATTCCAACGGGAATGTTTCGTATAAATCCAGAATCCTTTATTTCTATGGGGACTTCCGCTGGTGATCTTTTTATGAAGGCAATAATGTCTGGTTCATAGGACAAATAGTGTGTTATCAACACGTCTAGTTGAGATAAAATTCTACTATCTGTGGCTGAGGGTTGCTGGGTCACAAGCACTAATCCACAGCCGGGTTTTCTTCCCAGTTTAGCATATTCTACGAGGGGTTCAGAAGCTGCGGTAACACCCTTAGAGGGAGCGAGTAGATGCGCTTCGTCAATCATCAGCCAAGTCACAGGAATCTCCGCCTCAACCTTTTCATCGATTGTTTCGCCCAACTGTGCAGCCTCTTCCATTCTTGATATCTGTGCTCTCACCTTGAGTATCTTACGTGCCAGTATACCAATGATTAGGGCACGCAGGCTGTCATCTAGATGACTTACGTCAATGACAGATACCTGATTGGGAACCGCTAACTGAGTTAAGCTAGTTCCTTTGGCTGAGAAGATTCCCCACTGATTCGCAGATGAAAGTCTAGCAACCAAAGCTCTTCTAGTGTCACGTCTAAATCCTTTGTCCTCAGAAATGATGTCGGAACAATTCTCGATACATTTAATTAAATCCTCTATGCTGTAATCGTTTCCTTTACCGGGGACATCTAGTTCTTGGTCATCAATTGTAGCTCTGTAGCCTTTTTTAACCCTATCAATGACCTGTTCTGTTAAGAGACCGAGCGTGCTAAACCTGTCTATACCAAAGGTGTGGCACCAATCGTCAGCTGTTAACTCTGAAGGCCTCAACGAGAAGGGCTTATCCCTCGTTTGCTCCGGAACCTTATCATAGAAACCGATTGGAATAAAGACCTTCACGTTATCGAAGCCCTTGGGAGTGAGACTCCATTTTTCAAGAGCCTCCAATTCCTTTTCGTCCCAATTGGGGTACTTCATACTCCAAAAAATTCCCATAGGATCAACAATAATTGTAGCGATTCCCAGTCTTGATTCAGCCAATTCCTCCGCAATGACTCCCATAGTGTAGGATTTGCCAGAGCCCCTATGACCACTTATAAATATAACGTGAGGCTTTACCCCATCAAGAAGAACCTTACAACCAAGCAGGTTCACATCTTTGCTGGTTCTCTCTCCCACACAACCAATGTAAAATGTTCCCTTGCAGCCAAGTTTGGCTTGTGTGGATTTTGTTCTCCCCAAAATTACTGATTCGCCCAAACTGTCTCTCAGAACGGTGAGTGGAGTGTCAACTATTTTAGGCGTGTCAACTATGTTTACCTTCTCAGAGTTAATTATGCTCGCCTCACCAAGAATGTAGGCCAACGCCTGCCAATAGTCCTTCAAACTTTTAAGATCAATTTGTTCCGCAATATATCTTCTAAGCTTTGGTTGTTTTGGATACCTATCCTTATCGAAGCTCGATAAGCTCCAAAGAAGGAAATCCGCGGTTTCCTGAGCCGATAGACCCCTTAACGGTTTAATAGCCTTTAAGGCTTTTTCCAAAAATTCCATACTATCTGTAGCCATGAATAGAAGTAGAAAGATTTCCCCCCGTTTATCTATATCAACTGTGCTTATTAGCTCAACCATCTTGTCCAGAAATTTGTCATCTTCATTGTACATAAAACCTTCAAAAAGGATCTTTGCAATTTGTAGGTCGAGGGATTTCTGGAACAAAGCGAACCCGAATGCGGTTTGAAGAGACTTTTGAATCTTGTCGTTTCCCGCTTCTACCAATAGTGAACGAAAGGCATGGACAATTGCTGCTGTGGCTTCACCGTCTATTTCTCCCTTGCTTGAAAGCCAAGCTCCAGAATTTGATTGTAGAGAAACCAGTTCTTCGGCGATTTCATTAGATTTCTCCAAGAAGGATTTATCACCCGTAGCCCTATACATGAGGATATGGCAGTTCAAAAGGTTGGCCCTATCTCTAATGGTCGCGGGTTCCACAGTCAAAACGTTCTGGATAACATTTGAAAGCAATTCGCATAGGGGTCTTCCCCTAACTAGCATAGTCGCTTCCCCTCAAATTTCCCTTATAAGTAGAAAAAGGGAAGAGTTTCAGAGTTCTTCTTTCAATTTTTTAATATCTTTTTCCAGTTCCTCAATCTTCCCGCTTGGTGCAGAGGGAAGCTTTACTCCGGTCTCCACACCGATTTCTTGGTCAATCTCGGAAATAGTTGCTGCAACCTCTTGGGATGTCACTTCGGTAGAAACCGTCATCCTCTCCATTCCCGCCTCAGCCACATCCTGAGCCACGTCAAAATCCTGCATAGTTCCATCTATTTCCTCAACCATCTGGGCTATGTCTGGCAAGTTAACTGCCCCCTTAAGTCCATTAAGGGCTGATCTAATGCCTGATAGAGTGCTGGCAACATCATAGATGGACTCGCTCTGGCGAAGCCTAACCACCATACCTTGAATCCTAAGACGGTAGGCGTCTGTTGCTAGAGCCCATTTTGAATACCTTACGTAGTGTTCGGCGTACATTTTAGCTGCTTCCGTGTTTCCCCTGAGCCGGTACTTCTTGGCTTCCTCCCTGTTTTTCCTGGATTCTCTCTCTAGCTGTTTTTTCTGATACTCAAGCTTGCGGGTGAACACTTCAAGTTTATAAATAACATCTTTAATTTTCGGTCCACCCTTAAGCCAACTCACAAACTTTTTTAGAGGCATACACTACACCAATAAAATTTTGATATTTATCCTGTATAAGAAAATTAAAAAGGAAGCATATAACACTTTCTTAATGTGCATTTTTCCCCTCAAAACCGTGCCACTCCCCATGTTTCTGCACCAAATTCGAAAATTTTAAATCACTCATAAAAACTTCCTCCGAGACGTTTAAAGCAAACAAATAATCGCTTCGTCTTAAACACAAATTGTGGAAAGCACTTAGCCTTTTCATAGTCTAGATTATTTTTTTCTTCTCGATAACTCGGTCTAGCTTTTCTTGAATGAGAGATATGCAGTGGCTTCCCAGGTATTCTTTGGGCCCCAAACTTATTGGTTTAATTCCCATTTCCACCAGGTATTTAATGTCATTTTGATTTAGTCCTATATGATCTCCTAGTATAAATGTGAGTTGCGGCCTTTTCAAATTTAGAAATCCGCTCAAAACCTCGTTAATACTTTTACCTGCACGGTGGAGAAAGTAGGTTTCAGATTCACAAAGCTTTTCCTCCACTATATCTTGGAAGCCTTTATTCATTAACTTAAAACCAGAAACAATATCTGGTGTTTTCTCGGGGTCTAATAACCCTTTTAGTATTAAGGCAACTTTTAGTTCGTCCCTTGGCAACTCCTCAATTTTTTCACCGTTGACCTCAACTGTGATTGAAGGCCTTGGTGGGCCTTCTAGCACAGCGTAAAATATCGTATCTACTCTGTGGTCCTCCGACAGAAGCAGAGAGGAGAGAATACATCTACACACTACGTCTAATCTTCCTGAAGTGCCTGGCAGGTCTTTTATGGTGAATTTATTATCGGTGCGGGCAGTGCTGGCTTTAAGAATGAATATCCTTTTCAAAAGGCCTTCACCTAAAGACTAATTAGCGCTTCGTAAATCATTTTAATCGCTATAAGGATCATAGCTGAGCCAAAGATTTTTCGAAGAAGATCGGGTTTCAGTTTCAAAGTTATTCTACAACCTATCTGCGCCCCGATTATCGCCCCTATTATCATAACAATTCCCACCGGCCAATCTACCTGTCCTAGCATGGCGTGTTCGAAGGTTGCGAAGGCTGATGTAAAAATTATCATAAACATCGAGGTGGCCACTGTGATAACCATGGGAACCCCCAAGATAATATTCATTACAGGCACTTGAACTATACCCCCGCCTATTCCAAGCAGACCCGAAGAAAGTCCCGCTAAAAAGGAGAACGCCAGACCTAAAGGTAAGTTTATTGAGTACTCGTAGGTTTCGCCTTTGCCCGTTTTAATTTTTCTTTTCCAAATCAAAACACTTTTTATTGACTTTCTTTCCTCTTTGAGGGTTTCTTGATAAACAAAAGGATTTTGATTTTGCTTCTTTAAAATCATATTAATTCCTATTATCGTTAATACGATACCAAAGATTAGTTGAAGTATCCCCTCCCGAACCAATCCCGTCAGAAAGGCTCCTAGAAAAGCTCCAGGTATAGAAGTTGTAACTAAAGCTAAACCCAGTTTGAAATCTATAACCCTTCTAACACCATATTCTAAGGTGGCGGAAAACGAGGTAAATATTATAACAAATAAGCTAGTTCCTATGGCTACATTTATTGTATCATTTGCCAAATAATTTATTATAGGGACATTTAAGAATCCACCTCCCACACCTAACATGGCCGCAATAATCCCTGTGAAAACTGTTGTTCCACCGAGCAATAGATACAGCCACCATTCACTACTATTACTATTCAGTAAAAGGAACCATAGCCACCAGTCCAAAATATCATCTCCGATCAGATATCCAATAACGGCGACGTAATATAAAATAGTTTCTAGCCTCCATTTGGCTTTTTCATCATTTTACCCCAAAGTTTTTGAGGATAAAAATAAATACTCCCTTATGCGTAGTTTGGACTAGTTAAAAAAAATAAAAAGAAGTGATGCTGTGCCAAAAAAACGTAAGAGCCGTGGAAGAGCCAAAGGAGACGCCGGGAAAAAAGCAAGAGTTCAATGCAGCATGTGTGGTAAACTTGTTCCTCGCGATAAGGCCAAGAAGGTAACTAGGTACACAACTGTAGTTGATCCCATGATAGGTCGAGAATTGAGACAGCAGGGAGCCTACATTCCAAGAACTAAGGAAATCAAAATGTACTGCATCAATTGCGCTGTTCACAGAAACGTGGTTCGAGTCCGATCAAAGGAAGAGAGGAAATCCCGCTAAAAAGAGGAAATGATGAATCTAGTAAAATCCGGTTAACCCCATTACGGGAGGAAGATATTGTTTGATTTAGTGGTTATTGGGCATATTGCAAAGGACACCATAATTAGGGAGGGCGTCAAGACCTACTCTATTGGGGGAGCCCCCTACTATGCGGGTGTAGCGGCCAGAAAAATGGGGGGAAAAGTGGGTATAGTGTCCAAAATAGGTGCAGATCTTGATGATTCATCCCTATCTGTTTTCAGAGAAATGGGAATCCAAACCTGTATTAGGAGGACGGAAGGTTTAACTACAAGCTTTGAGCTTGAGTACCTAAAAGACTTTAGAAGATTAAAACTGAAACAGGCGTGTGAGCCAATTTTATTTGAAGATGTTCCAAAGCATTTTTTAAATTCTCGTTCCATTCTCATCAGCCCTATTGCAGGGGAAATTTCACCAATCTTTGTAGAGAAACTTTACAGTGAATCAAAATCTGTCATTGCAGCTGATGCGCAAGGTTTCGTTCGAAGGTTCGATAGCGAAGGAATTGCACAGTTTGCTTTCTGGGAGGATGCGGAAAGGGTTCTCCCCCTATTGGACATTGTTAAGTTTTCCAAGCGTGAAGCATTAACCGCTATGAATTGTGATGGTATTGACGAAGCCGCCGAGAAAATTTTGAATTTCGGTCCAGAAATAGTTATAATAACACTCGGTGATGAGGGGGTAGTAATTAGGGGTAAGGAAAACCTTTTCATTAAACCAAAAACTCCACCGAAAAAGTTGGTAGAAACCACCGGTGCGGGCGACATATTCTTTGGAGTGTTTCTTCTTGAATACGTCCATACAAAAAATGTGGCAAATTCTGGAAACATTGCAACAATTGTTGCAGCAAGGTCCACCGAGGGAGTAGGATTGTCGCGATTTGTGACAAGAGACATGATTGAAAAGGATATCCAAAGTTTTAAGAAACTTGAATTTCCATAGTCAAAAAATTGCGATTTATCATTCATAAAGAATAGGAAGGTGAATTATGTGATACATATAGAACAGATAAAGATTGGAAACGCTTCTTGTCTTGGTCTGAAAGTTGATTTAAAACCTGCTCCCCTTCTGCTCATAATTGGTGCGAAGGGTTTTCTGTCATGCGGCTTCCTTAATGTCGAAGTTGCAGAGAAACTTGGAGTTGCGGCTGCAGTGGTGAGTGGCGTAAAAACTTTTGATGATGTACTAAATGGAGAAGTAAAAAGTCTTACCACCGAAGCCGAAAAAATGGGAGTAAGAGCTGGCCAAAAAGGCAGAGAGGCTATGAGTAAACTAGTATAAAAATTATCTTTGAAAACATTGGAATCGAATCCTAGTTATACTAACAAACCAAATTCTTTTTTTCAAGAAATTTTCCAGAAATCCCTACTTTGATGGCTGGATATTACCCAAAATCCCGAAGGCCGGGCATCCCGGAATAAAGACTCCCCTGTCGCTATACTTCTCTGCGCAGTCCCCTATGACGTAAGTTCTGCCCTCCATTTCTTTGGGCAGCTTTACGTCCCGCCCTACGATGAGGTTAACTTTTCCCACTTTTTCTGCAAGTCCATGTTTTCCTAATCTATCAAGCTCTACTCTTGTCCAGGCTAAGCAACCTTCATAGCACGCGCATCCAACGTGAACTTCTACATTTGGATAAACACCCATCACATCCGCCGAAGGCCTCTTAAAATACCTGCGTACCTCACTGATACTCGCTCCTTTAACCTCAATTTTGTTAAGATCCATTTCTCCCAGTCCTTGGAGGGAGGCGAGCCTTATATGAGGAATTTCTTGGGGGTCAAAACCCATAATGCTTGAGGCTACAGCGTCTACGGACACCAAATCTTCCCCAGCAATGATGACTCCCATTTTCAACGCGTTTCCATAGGTTGGCCCCTGCCCCTCTAACGCAACCAAGCCATCAACTATTGCTAGGTCTGGTTTAGCTGCAAGAGTTACATCCACCACTTTTTGGTGGATGTCTGTCCTGTGATAAATCTGTTTCTCCTCGGGGGACAGTAATCCGATTTGGTTCTTAATGGCTAAACTAACTCTACACATTGTATGTGTCTTCAATTTTGGTACAGTGATGAACTTGTCACAATCTAGCAACTTTTTAGGAAGTTTAATGGTATTCATCAGCTTTGCCCTTGGAACCTTTACCTCCACATACTCCTCCTCATCCAAATAAACAGCCTCTGCCTCCTCATCCTCCACTACCTCTTTCATCCCAGTTACCTCGAAAGCCTTCCTAGATTTATAGATAAAAACTGGAGCATCTCCAACCATTATTTGGCTGGCACCAGCCTCCTTAACCAGCTTAATTACTGCCCTAACTACTTCCGGGTCGGTGACTGTACCCGATTCTCTTGGGAGGGGTACAACTAAGTTGGGTTTAATAAAAACTTTATCACCTCTTTTAACAACTTTTTTAATCCCGCCAATAGCGTCTACTGCTCCTTGAACTGCTTCGGCCGCTGTTTCGCCTCTAACCAAAGATACTATAGTCATAAATTAACCCCCAATTACGAGAATATTATATGCAGCAAAAACACTTAAAAAAACTTTGGTAAAACGTTTCATGACGCAACCCAAATACTGAAAAAAGTTATATGAAAACGCAATGTTTTAAATCTGAGCCAAAGATAAACTTACAATTATGTGCCTGTCACATTCCTAAAATTGTTTGGGTTAATATATCCTTATGCTAAAGACATACCGATTATTAAAATTGACATTGCGTTTTATGTTTTGGTTGGTGGTCTAATGGTTGAAGACACGGTGCCTCCTTTACCAGACAAGGAACAGAACTTCAGTGAGTGGTATAATGAAATCATTCATAGGGCTGAATTGGTAGACCTCCGCTATGGTGTGAAGGGATTCATAGTATATCGTCCGAATATTGCAACAATCATGAGGCAAACTTATCGCTTATTTGAAGACGCGCTAGACGAACATGGGCATCAAATTTGCAATTTTCCCGTCGTAATCCCCCTAGAATTCTTTCAAAAGGAAGCAGAACATATTAAGGGATTCTCTGGAGAAGTTTTCTGGGTGACGCGGGCGGGCGACACTGAACTTGACAAAGCGCTATTATTGAGGCCCACTTCTGAAACTGCAATGTATCCTCTCTACGCCTATTGGATTCGCAGTTACCGTGATCTACCCCTAAAACTATATCAGAGCAATACTGTTTACCGGTATGAAACTAAGGCCACTAAACCTTTAATTCGAGGTAGGGAGTTCTACTGGATAGAAGCACACGATGTTCACAGGACATTTGAGGACGCGGTAAAGCAAGTAAAAGAGGATATGAAAATAACGATAGACGTTCTTCATGATCAGTTGGGTATTCCCTTTCTACTAATGGAGAGGCCGGAATGGGACAGGTTTGCAGGGGCAGAAAAATCGTATGCGTTTGACGTACTTTTCCCAGACCGGAATGTGTTACAGATTGCTACCACACACCTTCTGGGAGAGAACTTCTCCAGGGCCTTCGAGATCACTTTTGAGGATGTAGACGGAACCAAAAAATACGGTCAACAGACATGCTTCGGCATAGGAATATCGAGAATAGCCGCGACCATCATCAGTATGCATGGAGACAATTATGGCCTAATATTACCTTTTCACGTGGCTCCAACCCAAATTGTTATAGTTCCCATACCTAAGAAGGGACAGAACGAACTTATAATGGAGAAGTGCGAAGAAATCTATCACAAACTCAAAGACCGAGGCTACCGAGTTAAACTTGACAATTCAGAGGAACGCCCGGGAGCAAAATTCTACCATTGGGAACTTTTAGGTGTGCCCATAAGACTTGAGGTAGGTCCTAAGGATATAGAAAAAGGTATGGTAACAGTTTTTAGAAGGGACAAACGCGAACGCATACAGGTTAAAGAGGGCGAAGTCTTGAAAATTATAGAACAACTGAGAGAGGACATTCTAAAAGAGCTGAGGACACGGAGAGAAAGGGACTTGGAAGAAAACATCCATGAAGCAAAAAGTAGAGAGGAGTTTCTAGAAATAGCGAAAAATAGGGGTGGCTTCATAAAGATTGATTTCTGTGATAATGCAAAGTGTGCAGAAGTAATTAAAGAGGAAACTGGAGGATACGAAGTAAGAGGCAAGCTCTACGGAAAAGAAGAAAAACCGAAAGGCAACTGCCTAATTTGCGGTGGAAAAGCAAACTCAGTAGTATACGTCGCCAAAGCTTATTAGACTTTCATCACAGCAGATTGGGACTCTCACTGTAGGTGTAGTCCATAACAACTTCAAAAAAGGTGAGTAAGTTGAAGTATATTCAAATTCCGTACGGCGAAAAACAGATTGACTTCAAGATACCTTCTGATTGGAATCTGCTAGGGGTTCTATCGCCTAAATTGGCCAATAAAAGGCTCGATCCTTACGAAGCGGTTTTGGGGGCGGTGAGAAATCCAGTGGAAACCGAAAAATTATACAGCATAGCACAGCGAAAAAGAGACGCCGTGATAATATCAGATGATAATGCACGCCCCACTCCCTCAAATTTTATCATACCCCCTTTGCTTGACGAGTTAAACCGCGCGGGTATCTCTGATAGAAAAATTACAGTTATTATTGGAGTGGGATTACATGAACATCTCAATGAGAGAGATCTGGAAAAGAAACTAGGTAAAACTGTTTTGGAGAGAGTTAACGTACTTAATCATGATCCTGACAATAACTTAACCCACATTGGAAAAACCCCTCAGGGTGTTGAGGTACTCATTAATAAAAAAGTTGTTGAGGCAGAGCTAAAAATAGGTATTGGTAGCGTTACCCCTCACGAGTTAATGGGCTTCACGGGAGGAGCTGGAATCATTATACCCGGCGTTGCGGGGAGACAAACAATTAACCAAAACCATTCTATGGTTAAATTATTTAGAGCAGAATTTGGTAAAATTGAGGGAAACCTAATACGCAAAGATAGTGAAGACGCTGCTAGGTTGCTCGGATTAGATATGATTGTAAATGTCACTATGGACGTTAACGAAAATATATATGACGTATTCGCTGGAGATGTTGTCAGCGCTCACCAGAAAGCAGTTGAACAAGCAAAGAAAATTTATGGTGTGAATCTAGAAAAAAAAGTGGATGTTGTAATAGCTAGTTCTCACCCGAAGGATGCCACTTTTGGCAAATCGATGAAGGCTATATTCGCTTCCTCCCTAGCCGTTAAACAAAATGGTGTTATAATACATGTGGCACCCTGCTGGGATGGGCTATCCCACAGCGAAGTTTTTGAAAAAATGCTCCTAGACAACCCTGAACCAAAAAAATTGTTTAAAATGTTAGACGAAGGAAAACTTCCCGGTGAAAGCTGCGTCCTCTACTTATACTCCCTAGTTAAAAGTAAACACAAAATAATAGTTGTTACTGATGGAATAGAAAAGAAGGTCATAGAAAAAATAGGACTAGAATATGCTGAAGACCTAGAAACTGCCATAGAAAAGACTGGAAAGCAAAATGCGGATTGTGTCATATTCCCTTGGGGAGCTGTGACACTCCCTCTCCTAAAAGATGCATAAAAGGGCAATACTCCCACACTGTGATACATTCTCATTTCTATTGAACTATATTCTTACCCTTCCTACTTAGTTGAAAGATAAACCATTTTTAAGAAAACAGATACCTTAATAGTGAAGATTTGGATAGTACTCTTATGGCAGGTACGGAGGATTTCTATGCAGTTTTTTTCTGACCTACACATACATAGTAAATATAGTAG
>CAZECW010000188.1:0-32936 GCA_964510585.1 uncultured archaeon
TGTCTGTAGAAGCAAGCAAAAACACTCACCTCCCAATGGTTAACCTCTCCCATTTTGGTGACTTAGGGAATATGGTTGGAAGTATAAATAAGGCAAAAATTTTTAAATAGATATTTAGATTTATCTATGAATCTTTTAATCTTGGATTTTGCTTGAAAACTCATTTGTTTCTTGATTGCGTGCTACTAAAA
This sequence comes from uncultured archaeon, assembly GCA_964510585.1. Taxonomy (GTDB): domain Archaea; phylum Asgardarchaeota; class Jordiarchaeia; order Jordiarchaeales; family Jordiarchaeaceae; genus Jordiarchaeum. The sequence continues at coordinate 192 of CAZECW010000188.1, forward strand.
ATTAAGAATTGAAAAAGAAGGCGGCATAATGGGAAAGACAAAGGTTTGGAACTACTTAATGGATATTATTAATGATGGTAGGGCGGTACACTTAACACTGATAGACCCCGATCCACTGAGGCAATCAGCTGAGGTGGCAGGTATTATGGCTAAGTATGCTGCTGAGGCAGGTACAGACGCCTTCATGTTAGGTGGTTCCACTGCATTCGGAATTTTGGACGAAACCATCCTCGAAATAAAAAGGCAAACCGATTTGCCAGTGATACTCTTTCCTGGAAACGTCGCGGGTATTTCAAAATATGCAGATGCGGTATTCTTTATGAGCGTTTTGAACTCCAGAAATCCCTACTATATTATTCGGGCCCAACTCACAGGCGCCCAAGCCATTAAGATATTTGGCCTAGAACCAATAGGTATGGCTTATTTGATTTTAGAGCCAGGAGGCACCGCTGGCTATATGGGCGAGGCTCAACTTATCCCCCGCAACAAACCCCAGATAGCTGCTGCCTATGCTTTAGCAGCCCAGTACATCGGTTTCAAGTTGGTTTACCTAGAGGCTGGGTCGGGGGCAGAAGAGAAGGCGCCGCTAGAAATGATTTCAGCCGTTTCTTCAACAATCGATATTCCTCTCATAGTGGGAGGAGGAGTAGAATCTCCAGAACAGGCAGTTGAGGTAATACGTGCAGGCGCCGACATGCTGGTGCAAGGAACATTCATAGAAAAAACTATTTTGCAGGATAAGGGCGAGAAACTAGCAAAAGTAATCTCAGCAATGAAGAAGGAGAAGAGACTTAAGTCAAAACAAGTGAAATGAAAAATAAAATTTGTATTGAAATAATTCGTTGAATAGGCTCTTGTTCTCTTTGCTTTACAAAATAAGCGGTGCCTAGAACTTTCAAACACAGTGTCTATTTGGTGAGATTGTAAATCATTCTCATGCATCGAATAAAGAGGCGTATTTGCTGAATTATAGTTGTAGAAACGTTTTTATTTTTGGTTTTTTATTTGTTGTTCTGGTTTTTCTTTGGAATTGTGGGTGAGAAGGAAGGGTTACTCATTTTTTAGTAGCAACTCTTATATGTGTGAGTGGATGTGTTTACATCGAAATCTAGGTGGCCTCAAAAATGCCCTCGAAAAATATTAGTAAAGCAATAAAGAGTCTAGCCGATGGAGAATTCGTCTTAATTTACGACAGGGAAGGCAGAGAGGAAGAAGTAGATCTAGTGAAGTTGGCAGAGTATGTCACGCCAGAAGATGTTTTCAGGTTGAGGCACGATGCTGGCGGCTTAATCTGTGTAGCGGTGCACCCAGACATTTGGCATCGCTGGGAATTACCATTCCTTCACGACCTTTTCAGATCCTGTTACAACAATTATCAGGTTCTAGAAGCTTTGATTCCCAATGATATCCCATATGATGAAAAATCCGCGTTCTCTGTAACTGTCAATCATAGGAAAACATTCACGGGAGTGACCGATAAGGATAGAGCTCTAACTATTAGAGAGCTGGGACTTCTGGGAAAGAATACTCATAATGGTAACAGCGATAACAACTGGAAAGAGGAGCTAGGCAAAAATTTCCGGTCTCCTGGCCATGTGCATCTCCTGCTAGCCGCAGATGGTTTACTGAAGAATCGCCAAGGACACACAGAGCTCACAGTATCTTTGGCAGAACTTGGTTCATTAACTCCAGTGACTGTCCTGTGCGAAATGCTTGATGGAAGAACTGGATGCGCTCTCTCCGTCAACGAAGCGAAAAGATACGCGGCCAAGCATAATTTGGTATATGTTAGCGGCGAAGAGATAATCAATGAGTACTTCAAGAGGTACGAGCATGTCTAAAGTTAATGTAGGTATCGCTGACACAACATTTGCACGTTATGATATGGCTAAGGTCGCCATCGAGGAAATGGAGCAGAACAGCTCCAAGATCAACATAATAAGGTATACTGTACCCGGCGTAAAGGATCTTCCAGTCGCTTCGAAAAAGTTAATTGAAGAATATGGATGCGAGATAGTTATTGCCTTTGGAATGCCCGGACCTGAACCTATTGATAAGCAGTGTGCACACCAAGCTTCGCTGGGCATAATAGGGGCACAAATTCTAACAAACAAGCACATTATTGAATGCTTCGTCTACGAAGACGAGGCTGAAGACCCTGAGGAACTAGTGGCTATATGTGAAGACCGAGCAAGAAAACATGCCAGAAATGTGCTGAGATTGTTGTTTGATAGGGAGTGGCTAACCAGACATGCGGGGCAAGGATTAAGACAGGGCCACCCGGATGCTGGACCCATAAAACCATGAATGTGAGGAGTGTTTATTTTATGGAAGAAAAAGTGAGACTGGGAATTGTGGTAGCAGAATTTAATTATGATATTACCTATCTGATGCTCCAAAGAGCTCTTGATCATGCTGAGTTTCTGGGCGCCACAGTGGAGAAGGTGATTAAGGTTCCTGGATCTTTTGATATGCCTCTAGCCATCAAAAGGCTTCTCCAAATGGATAATATTGATGCTGTGGTCACTATAGGCGCCATTCTTAAGGGGGACACTGACCATGATCAGGTGGTGGCTCAGCATGCGGCGCGGAAAATGATGGATCTCGCCTTAGAGTATAACAAGCCGGTGGCTCTAGGAGTATCGGGGCCGGGAATGACCAGAATGGAAGCAACGGAAAGAATTGAGGAATACGCAAAGAGAAGCGTTGAAGCTGCTGTAAAAATGGTTCGGCGTTTGAAATAGGTAATGGTTTTGGTGGTGCCACGTAGAGGCGTACTATTATGATTCAGCTAACTTTAATACAGCTTGACAATTATGGACGATTCACCGAGCTCCTAGGGGCGGATCGGGAGTCCGATTTACAGATTCTACAATCGGAGCTCTATGCGGATCTCCAAAGGATGTTTGCTCTGAGAAGAGGATTGGTTTTTTATAATCGTTTTGATAACATGCTTGCGGTGTCTAATGGCATATCGGTCCAGGAGCATGAGATGATTTTAAGGAGTGTGACTAGAAGGTATCCGGTTTCCATTAGTATGGGCATTGGTTCTGCTGAAACGCCTTATGAGGCTCAAGTTCTGGCAACAAAAGTTTTACAAGAGACGGGTAGCGCCCAGTCGGAGACCCGCAAAGCGATTCTGGCGCAAAAGTCTAATGATAACGGTGGTCAGGAGTATGTTCAGATCGCCCACATAGACATAAATGGCTTCACGTCGAAAGTCACGGATCGGGAATCCGCTTACCAGAGTACTTATCTTATATATTCTTCTACCTCTATTCTCATGAGAATGTTTGGGGATAAGGGAGCCCTCCTCTTTTTTAATGGGGGGGATAATTTTATTGCAGTTTGTAATGGTTTGAAGAAGTCTGACTTCAAAGAAATATTTGATAGGTTTGAGACAAGCATGAACCTGAGGCTTAAAGCAGGCATAGGCTTTGGCAAAAATGCTCTGGACGCTCTGTCAAGGGCGAATATAGGCCTCTCCTTGATTAGGAAGAAGAAGGTAAATGATGTAATATTCCTTAACGAAGAAGAGATGCTCTAAGCCATGTCGTACGCCATCTACGCTGACTTCTGCCTAGTGGGGAAAGAACTTCAACTACTTGAAGACGTGTACATTACGATTTCAGATGAGGGCAAATTTGAGAGCGTCTCGAAGGAAGCCCCGAAGTTTAAAGTCTACTCGATTTTTGAGGACTGCCTCATACTTCCCACATTTATAAATGCGCATACCCATGTGGGGGACTCCTTCGCTAAGGAGATGGGATACCAGTATTCCGTAGAGGAAGTGGTAGAGCCGCCACGGGGACTGAAGCACAGACTTTTGGCAGAGGCTTCCGAGGAAGAGTTGACTTCTGGAATTCGTAATGCTTGCTTGGAGATGTTATCTTCTGGCACATCCACATTTGCTGATTTTAGGGAGGGAGGACTGAAGGGAATAAATATGCTCAGCCAGGTAACAAGTAGTTTTCCAGTTAAAGCCATAAAGCTTGGAAGACCAAACCAAGGAACATTCCTAGAAGAACTGCTTCCCCATGTGGATGGTGTAGGATTAAGCTCCACAAACATTTATAGTGACATGGAGCTGAAACAGATTTCGGAAAAATGTAAAAAGGAAAATAAACTAATTGCGGTGCACGCCTCAGAAACAGTTAAGGAGCGAGAAATTGCATTCGAGAAATGGGGTGTCTCAGACGTTAAGAGAGCCATAGATGTTTTAGGTGCAGACATCTTGGTGCACTTGACTCACATAGACGAGGAGGACATGAAACTGCTCAAGGGCAGAAGTGTTGTTTGTTGCCCGCGCGCCAACGCTTATTTTGGAGTAGGTTTTCCACCAATAGAAAATCTTGTGGAGGAGGGAGTAAGCGTTTGTCTTGGGACGGACAACGTTATGGCTAACTCCTTAGACCTTTTTAGAGAAATGGAGTTTTTAGGGAAAACACTCCGAGGAAAATATGGTAAAAATGCATTGCACTCCAAAAAAATAATAGAAATGGTTACAGTTAACCCCGCACAATTGTTTAATCTTGATTCGGGTTGGATAGCGTCTGGGCGAAGTGCAGACTTTATTGTTTTAAATCTGGATGCTCCCAACATTAGACCAGTAAATGACATTTACCACTCTGTGGTTCACAGAGCAAATTCTGAGAACATTGAATTCGTCTATATTAAGGGAAAAAAGGTTTTCGAGAGAGATTATTTGTTAAAAAGAGGGCTGGTCTTTTGAAAAAACCCTATGTTATTCTAAACTCCGCCATGAGTCTTGACGGAAAAATTGCAACTCGAGGAGGAGACTCCGCATTTTCAGACGAGGAAGACTGGAAGAGAGTACACAAGCTCAGATCCCAAGTGGACGCCATAATGGTGGGGATAAACACCATTCTCCTGGATGACTCCAAACTCACTTCAAAAAAGGGAAGGAGCCCCATAAGAGTGGTTGTGGACAGTAAAGCAAGAACACCCCCCAACGCCAGAGTAATCACGGTAAGACCCGAGATAGAAACCATAATCGCAATAACAAGCAGAGCCCCTCCAGAAAAAATTGCCAACCTGCAAAGAAAAGGAGCAAAAATAATAGTTTGTGGAGACGGGGAAAAGGTAGATCTAGAAATACTCATGGAGAAGCTTTACGAGCGAGGCGTTAGGAATTTACTGCTTGAAGGAGGAGGAAACTTAAACTGGGGAATGCTAAGCAAGGGACTCGTAGATGAAATCAGAATCGCAATATCTCCAGTAATAGTGGGAGGCGAAAAAGCCACAACCCTAGTGGAAGGAGAAGGATACGCCAAAGTAAGCGAAGGTGTAAAGCTAGAACAGGTCAACTGTGAACAGGTGGGCAAATGCATAGTCCTCACGTACAAAGTTCTGAACACCAGGAGGGAGGAATAATTGAAGCACGTCATATTGCCCATTGGAAGCACAGAACAACATGGACCCCACCTACCACTAGGCACCGACACCTATATCGCAAAAAGAATATCTGAGGCCCTAGCCACAGAGCTAAAAATTGACCTAGTGCCCACGCTGAGTTACGGGGTATCAGGAGAACACACAGGTTTCCCCGGAACAATTGGCATCCAACCCGAAACACTGTTGAAAACAGTGGAGGACATCAGTAAAAGTCTATTAAAATGCTACCAAAAGGTCATAATTGTCAACACCCATGGAGGAAACACTCCAACACTCCAAAAATTAAAAAACGAGAAAATAATCATAGTCGACCTATTTCACGCCCTAAAAGGGATGCTGGAAAACCTGAGAGAAACAGATATGGGAGGAATCTGCCACGCATGTGAAGCGGAAACCTCCCTCATGCTATACCTCAAACCCGACCTAGTAAAAAAGGAAAAAATCACCGAGGACATAGTTAAATACGTTCCCCAACTTGACCCACAATCAGAATCACCCCTCCCAAATGGCTGGAAAACCATAAACTACTCCCAATCAGGAGTAATTGGAGACCCCACAAAAGCCACACCAGAGAAGGGAAAGAAAATATTTGACGCTCTAATCAGAAAAATGTCAGAAAAATTAGAAACTCTCCTAACTTGAGTAAAAAAGATAGTACAGAAAGCCAAGTAGAGCTTAAAAAACCAAAAGGGGAAAATAAGGCACTCCACCTCTATTTATGTGCGATATTTTGGAGTACTAAGAATCTTTTCCGCCAGTTTGTAAAAAGCCATTATCACGTTTTTACCAGTCTTGGCCGAGGACTCCAAATAATCAACCCCAATACTCCTAGCATAATCAACAGCCTTCTCCCTAGGCACCCTGCGAAAAACAGCCAAATCGTACTTATTTCCCACAAGAATCAAAGGAACCTCTTTATTCAAACTAGACCTGATCTGTCCAAGCCAATCTCCCAAACTCTCAAAGCTTTCCTCGCTGGTAATGTCGAAAACCAGCATAGCACCGTCAGAACCCCTATAAAGAATATTCTCCCCAAAACGGAACTTCTCCTGACCCCCAATTTCAAAAATACTCAAACTAACACGCTTACCCTCAATGTCCAGCTCCCTATTCGATATGCGAGTAAAGTCCGCTCCCTTGTAACCCTCAATAAAAACCCCATGAACAAACCTACGAGTGATACTCGTTTTACCAACCCCAGTGTCACCAGCCAAAACCACTTTGAGCATTAACTCCTTACCAGACACCACTCAAAACAACCCCTTACCGAACCTTTTTACAACCCACAACAACAAACCCCAACGAAGCAAATCCTGCATAATAAAAGTCGAATCACCAAATAAAGATTAACCACAAACTAAAGAAAGCACCCTTCACGCTTAATAAGCAGAGACGTTAAAAATATGAGGAGGGAGCAAAATGCAACAAAAACCCTGAATAGAATTAGAGACCCTTACTTTGAATAATGCTCTTAGCCAGCGCCAAAAAGGCAGCCTCTACATTATCTCCTTCCTTGGCCGAGGTCTCAAAGAATGGCGCACCCAAACTCTTCGCGTAATCTTCTCCCTCGCTCCTCTTAACCTCCCTAAGATTCTTCAAATCACACTTGTTACCAACAACCACCACCGCTGCAACATCATTTGTATTATTCATCATTTCAGTTCTCCAATTTTCAAGATTTTCTAAAGTTGTCCTACGAGTAACATCATAGACCAAAAGTGCACCAACCGCACCCAAATAGAACCCTGACCTAACATGTTTAAAGTGGGGCTGCCCAGCCAAGTCCCAAATAATAAGTTTAACAGAAGTACCCTCAACACTAAGGCTCTTGGCGAAAATATTTGTTCCTAGAGTCATTTTGTAATCTTTCTGAAATTTTCCAGTAATGAATTTTTCAATTAAGCTTGTTTTACCCACAGCTCCGTCGCCTGCCAGAATTACTTTGTACATTAGTTCTTTGGGTTTGGACATTTTTCAACCATCCTTATCAATGCTTTAGAAGATTGTTTGCCCCTTTAAGGCTCTCAACTTACTCACTTTTTGCTTTCCATCTTAAATTTTTGTCCCTGAGAATATAATTCCATCACAATATAATATTTATTTTTTGGGTAAAAATTACATTTTTCTCTAATATATTTTGTGAATAAGACAGTTAGACTAGAAGCAGATAAGTAGCGGGCTGGAAGTTTTGATTGCCCCACAGAAAAAGTCACCTCCACCTAGCCAACCCAAACCAGCCAACAACTTACACCTCCACTTAATAGGATCAAGGGACAGAATGCCACTAGAAATCATATCTTTTGAGCTAATGTCTATGATCTAGGGCTTTTTAACGCCACTAAATTCCTTTAAGTATATATCCTGAAAAAGATTTTGAGCAAAAAAGTTGAGAAAACCTCCCTTTTTTGGTGAGTAGGAGTTTCCCTTGTATCGTAACCCTTAGGAAGGGTGGATTCAAATTTATTTGTTCTTTTCGAACTGTCTCAGTAAACCATGTGTTTTACGATGACTCTTCACACCCAGCAGGCGGAATATTTAGTGTAGCTGCGCAACTGCAATTTTATTGATGGGGGTGGTTGAGGTTTTCATTTCTTTTGAAGCAAATTTTATATGATTTTGTTAATCATCGTTCTTAATCCCAAGGAATAGTTGAGGTGAAGTGATTTTATGGAAGAGTTGTTGGATGAAGTTCTGGAGCATATTGGTAAGGCCAAGTCTGCTGAAGATGGCGAGGGTTTAAAGCTTGAGGCTTGGATGGCTCGAGCTAGTTTGGAGCTTTTTCTCATTAAGTTGGTTCTGCTGCATGGTTTGGAGGAGAGGGAACCGCCTTCTGGGCCTAGTGTGAAGAGGAAGGAGCAGAATAGGGATTTGAAGCTTTTGGGTTTGGCTGAGGAAAAGGTTAGGGAGGCTCAGCGGGCTTTTGTTAGTGGGGATTATTTTTTGACTTATGAATGTGTTTGGTATGCTAAGAATGCTTTAACTAAGATTGTAACTTCGGATTCTAAGGTTTCGGGTGGGTAAACCGAGTTTTTGTGGCAGCTTCTGTGGAGTGGTGAAAGGTTTATTTTTGTTTCTTGCTTCTTTTGTTTTTGGAGTTGATTTTTTGAAGACTGGTGTTAGGGTTTTGGGTGTGGCAGAGAGTTTTGTTAAGGGTGCTAGTAAGCGTTCGGTTCTTGCGGGTGTGGTTATGAGGGGTGATCTTCAGATTGATGGCTTCGCCTTCTCGACAGTTACTGTGGGAGGATTGGACGCAACTGAGGGCGTGCTTAAGCTCTACCGAGTTCTTGATAGAAGTGATATTAGGTTTCTGTTTTTGAATGGTTGTATCATTAGTTGGTTTAACATTGTGGATTTGAATCGGGTATATGGCGAGTTGAGTATCCCTTTGGTATGTATAACTTATGAGGAGTCTGCAGGGTTAGAGAAATACTTTAAGGAGTACTTTTCGGATTGGGAGGAGAGACTGAAGATTTATAGTAGACTGGGAGATAGGGAGCCCCTTAGGCTTAATACGGGTTATGAGATTTTTGTGCGTTACTTGGGACTGAGCAGGGAGGAGGCGGTAAGGGTTTTGAACAAGTTTACTCTTCAGGGCTCTGTTCCTGAACCCTTAAAAACAGCTCGCCTGCTGTCTAGGGCGATTATAAGAAGTGGGATTGCAAATTTAGATTAGAGCGTAATTGGGTTTATTGATTCTGAGTTTTTGCGGGTTTTTCACTTTCCCTCTCTCTATTAGGACTCCACGTTTAATGCGTAATTTTTTGCTGGTTTCTGGTTATTAGTTTTTCATGTTACTCCAGAGAAGGTCTTCTATGGCTTTGAAGTTTATTAAGCGATCTAGATTGTTTCCCTCAAGTATTTTTTGGATTTCACTTTCTAGGTATTCTAGTTCTTTTTTGTTGTTTTTTCCATCCTTGAATAGAGTGTCGTATTTCTCTTGGAATTTTTTGTAGATTTTTTTGAATTTGGAAATGTCTGATGGTTCCTGTTGGGGGTCAATTACTGCTATCATTGTGAAGTTCGTGTCTTTGTGGAATATAAACCCGTTTTCGCCTATGACGAATGAGGAGAAGCCATTGTTACTCTTTTTTTCAGTAAAAACGTTAGAGAAGTCTGATAGTGCGGAGACGAAATTGGTGAGTTCCTTGATGTTTATGTCTCTCTTGGAGTTTTCTTTGATGTATAGTGGTTTTCCCTCGCTTGATAGTATGTATATGGCGTGAATCAAAAGGTTCACCACGTTTTTGTTATCTTAATATTTTCTGTAGTATAATTACAAAATTCTTAAATAAAAGGTTTTTGGAAGCCAAAATTGTTAATATCAAAAGGAAATACGCCTATAACTGAATTTTTGGCTATATTCCGGAGGCCTACACTATGTTTATCGAGCCTATCCATCTATTGGTGTCTTCCGCAGCACTTTTCCGGATTAGATAAGATTTGTTATTCTTTCTTACTTTTTCTACTATTTGCACCCTCGCAGTTAGTTTAGTTACCTTAATAGGAGAGGATACTGAATGTAAAAATCTTTGGAATATTGAAGGAGAGTTGTTCTTTTTTTATACTTTTTTGGATAGGACTACGTATTTCTCCGTGAATCCCATTCTTTGGTATAGTTTCTCTGCGGGTTTCACGCCCCTCCTTAGATTAATTAGTGCTTCTTTGCCTCCCTTTTCACGTATAAAATCAATGGCCTTTTGCAGGAGAAGCTCTCCTAAGGATATTTCTGACTTTGGGAATCTGGCGGGTCCGATAATTACGGTGTTTCTTTCCTCAGGGGTAATGTATACGTTTTTTATAAGGCCTGATTTACCTTTGACCTCCACGAAAACCATGCCTACTGGGATGTCTCCTCTCCTTGCTATAAACCCCGCACAATTCTCGGGTTCAAGGATGTATTTTTCGAAGGTGCTTTGCCAGCGTTCTTCGTCAAATTTTGTTTCCATGAATTCACATAGGCAAAGCATTAGCTTTGTAGCGTCATCATAATCGTACTCTGTTACCCGTTGTATTTCAATTGGAATTTCTTCAGTTGTTGACTTCATTCCTTTTTGCCTCCCTAAAAATTTTCAGTTAAAGACTTTTTGAGGGAGAAAAATGTTATTATTATATCTATTAATAATATATTATTTATTAAAAAACTTTGCTGTCCTAAAAAATTCGAATTATAATAATTCATCTTAAAAAGGGTATTAGAAAAAGCTCGTTAAAACACCTGGTAATAGTATTATTTCGTTCAAAATGTTCCTCGAAACGGCCCCCAGAAAACCAATAGAGTTGAAGTATTAGTCCATTTTCGTGCTTTTTTTTGAATATTTTTAATCTTTTTTTTCCTAAAAGTGAAAATTTTTTTCTAAAAAAATCCGTTATTGGTACCAATAAGTAAAGTATATATAGAAAATATAACTAATTTATTTTATCAAGTCCGTTCATTGTCTAGTTCTCAAAGGAGGAAAAAGGGCAATTGAAGACGGAAATAACAAGTATCTCAAAGGAACTCCTACAGAAGTCGATAGACGCTGAGAAACTAAGGTACTGTTACGGGTGTGGTACTTGTACAGCCAGTTGCCCTGTGGCAAAGGTGATCCCTGAGAGCTTTAACCCGAGGGGGCTGCTTCAGAAAATTTTCTTTGACTTGAGCAAAACATTAGCTGAAGATGAACTTTGGCTGTGCGCTTGGTGCTACTCATGTTATGAAAGATGCCCTCAGGGAATAAAAACTACAGAAATTTTTCTCTTAACCAGAAACCTAGCCGTTGAGAAGGGATACTTTCCCAAGCAGCCCACCAACTTAGTAAAGCAGATTTTGAAGTCTGGACGGACACTGGAGGTGACACCGGCTCGGGATAGGAAACGAGAGGCTCTCGGACTGCCGAAGATTGGGGAAACTGTTTCAGAGAAGGCGTTGAGAGAAATTAAAATTATAACTGAGAAAAGTCCAACCTGGAGGGTAAGGGGGTGAATCTGGAATATTCGCTTTTTCCAGGATGTGTGTCTTCTGCCCGAGAATTTAGCTGCGAAATTTCTGCTCGGAAGGTTTTTGAAGTTTTAAATGTGGAACTCTACGATGTGGAGGATTTTACTTGTTGCATGCCTGCCTGTTTGGTACATTCCTTTGATTATGCTACTGGACTTGCACTAACTTCAAGAAATCTCTGTGTTGCCGACGAGTTTGATAGAGATATTTTGACACTTTGCGTTAGCTGTTATGGTAATCTTTGGAGAGCCAAAAAACTCATGTCTGAAAATGGAGACCTTAGACGTAGGGTGGATGAGCTCTTAGCTAGCATAGGTAGATCTTACCAAGGCAAAGTGGGCATTAAACATTCAATCACTGCCCTATACGAAGACATAGGTCCTAAAAACCTAAAAAACCAGGTTTCTAAACCCCTTAGGGGAATCAAAGCCGCTCCTTTTTATGGTTGCCATCTTATTCGGCCTAGAGAATACTTGTTCTTTGATGATGCAGAGTTCCCCGAAAAGCTTGATGAGCTTATCAATGTTACGGGGGCTACCAGCGTCCTGCATAGGGAGAGGACAGGATGTTGCATAGGTTGTGGGAGCTTTTTTGGTGAGGTGGCGGAGGAAGCCGCCCTAAGATTAAGTGTAGATATTCTAGAGAGCGCGCTGGAGGCTAAGGCGGATTGTGTGGTTGTGACGTGCCCTTACTGTTTTCTCCAGATTGAGATGGGTCAGCTTCTTTTTAAGAGGAGGACGGGAGAATCATACAATGTACCTGTGCTTAATTACACAGATTTGTTGGGGTTAGCGCTGGGGATTGAACCCCGAGAACTGGGAATGAATATCCATAAAATAGATCCATCTCCGCTTCTTGAAAAGATTAAGTAAATTGGGAAGAGGGAGAGTGATTCGTCTGGAAAAAGTTAGCTCGGTTACTGTCATTGGTGGTGGAGTTGCTGGAATACAGGCAGCATTAGAACTGGCGAATTTAGGAATGCTTGTTTATTTGGTTGAGGAAAATCCCAGTATCGGGGGGCGGATTATTGAACTTAACTGTTCTTCCTGCCGCCTTGAAGTTCCTATGGATTGTTCCATCTGTCCTGTTATACCTAAAATAGTTGAGTGCTACCACCATCCAAATATTAAGATTCTTACAAACGCCGAAATTATGGGTATTTCTGGTTCTGCTGGAAACTTCCAGATAAATGTTTTAAAAAAGCCACGTTTCATTAATGAAGACAAATGCACTGCGTGCGGTGCCTGTACCGAAAAGTGCCCAGTTGAGATTTTTGATGCATTTAATATGGTTAAAGGAAGGAAGAAGGCTATCCACTTTCCCCTCCCTCAAGCATTTCCTCAGGTTCCAGTTATTGATAGAGAGAATTGCTTGCATTTTAGGAGTGGAACCTGCGAAAAATGTTCAGAGGTCTGCCCTACTACGGCAATAAATTTCAATGATGAAGATATGATAATTGGAGTTAAAAGTGAAGCTATAATTCTTGCTACGGGGCTTTCTCTTTTTGATCCAAGCGGAATAAGGGAATATGGGTACAAGAGATACAAGAATGTCATCACCATTCTTGACCTTGAACAAATGACTAGTATACACGGCCCCACGGGAGGTAAAATTGTTAGGATTTCAGACAAAAAAGAGCCAAAAAGTATAGCCTTCATTCAATGCGTGGGGTCAAGAAGCAGAAGGACAAATAACAATTTCTGCTCTGGAGTATGTTGCATGTACACTGCTAAGGACGCTGCCCTAGTAAAAATTTTAAAACCGGAAACAGAAGTGTATGTTTTCTACATTGATCTCCGAGTCTTTGGGAAAGGTTACCAAGAACTTTTCAACAAAGTTAGAAACAGTCTAGGTGTGAAATATATTAGGGGCCGTCCAGGGGGAATATGGGAAGACCCGAAAACAAGGGACCTTATTATTAGTTTTGAAAACACGCTCACCCAGAGGGTGGAGAAGTTGAGGGTGGATATGGTGGTTTTATCTCCTGCCTTACTGCCTCATCCTAATAATAGGAAACTGGCTGAATTTTTAGGCCTGGAACTAGATGAACATGGTTTCTTTAAAAGTCCAAATCCAGTGTCGCAACCTTTTGACACCACCATAAAAGGCGTTTTTACCTGTGGTTACTGTAGGGGACCCAGAGGAATATCTGAATCTGCCACTCAAGCTAGTGCCGCCGCGGGAAGGGTTACTGAAACCATTACTTTAGCAAAAATGGGGAGAAATTAAGCATGAGTGAAGCTAACCTGAACCAAGAGCCGAGAATTGGAATATTCCTATGCGATTGCGGAACAAATATCAGTAGCATCATTGATGTTCCTCAAGTCATTGAAGCTTCAAAAGGGATATCTGGGGTTAAATTTGTGGAGAGAGATAGCTCACTCTGCTCCAGCGCTGGAACAAAAAAGATAAGGGAAACTATAGAGAGGAGCGGCGTAGACCGAGTTGTCTTCGCAGGTTGCTCACCCAAAAACTATGGTTCACTTTTCGAATCTGTTTGTCAAAAAGCAGGGATAAACAGGTATCTTGTTGCCTTTGCAAACATCAGGGAGCAGTGCGCCTGGGCACATCAGGACAGGCCAAAGGAAGCCACCATAAAGGCTATTAATACTGTGCAAATGGCCGCGGCGAGACTTCAAAAATCGGAGCCCCTGCAAGAATTGGAAATAGAGGTACACCCCTCCACACTGATTATTGGAGGTGGCATATCGGGGATGACCGCAGCCCTCTGCTTAGCCAATCAGGGCTTCAGCGTACTATTAGTGGAGAGGGAGCCCGACATTGGTGGCATGTTAAACAAACTTTATAAATTGTATCTTACCAATCAGGAAGTTTCAGAAATTCTGAATCCAGTTATCCAGTCGGTGAGAAACCATAAAAACATCAGAATCCTCACATCGGCATCTGTAAGGGAGGTAGAAGGATACTTCGGTGACTTTGAAGTTACAATTTCTGTTAATGGGGGAACCGAAAAATTTAGGGCGGGAACCATAATTCTGGCAACTGGAGCAGGGACATTTGAACCATTTGGAATGTACGGTTATGGGAAACATGAGGGAGTTGTTACCCAGCTTGAATTGGAGCAAATTCTAAAACAAGGGAAGCTGAAACATTTAGAAAAAGTGGTTATGATACAATGCGTGGGAGCCCGGGAAGAAAAGGGATTAACCTACTGTTCCCGAATATGCTGTATGGTTGCAATTAAAAACGCCACTCTGATAAAGAAATTGTATCCCGACTGTGAGGTTTACATCATTTACCGCGATCTGCAAACCTACGGTAAGGAGAACGAGGAGTACCAGTCAAAGGCAAGAGAGCTGGGAATAAGATTTATAGAATATACTCCGGAGCGCCGCCCAGAAGTATTCCCCAACGGAAATGGAAAAGTAGGGGTGAGAGTTTATCACGCTTTGTTGGGAGAAACCTTAACCATTAATAGTGATTTGGTTGTCCTATCCACTCCGCTCATCCCCAACGCGGATGGAAAAGAAATTGCAAAAATTCTCAAAGTCCCTTTGGGCCCCGATGGCTTCTTCAAAGAAGCTTATATGGAAATGCGATCAACAGCCTTCGGTGTTAATGGCATCTATGTCTGTGGAACTGCCCAGGGACCCAAAAGTATTGATGAGAGTATAACCCAAGCATACGCCGCAGCCGCTCTAGCAGCAATCCCCATGCAACAGAAAAAAGTGAAGATACCAGCCATGACCGCTGAGGTTAATGAAGAGTTATGCATTGGATGCCAACTCTGCCTGGATCTTTGCCCAGTCCACGCCATCACCTTTGCGGAAGGAAAATCCATGGTAATAGAAGCCATATGCCGAGGTTGCGGTACATGCGCCGCTGCTTGTCCCTCCAAAGCAATAGCCGTGAAGGGCTTCAAGGATGAACAGATACTTGCGGAGGTGGAGGCAGCCCTTAAATAAGGATTAAGAAGAGGTTAGCAAAAATGGAGGAAGGAGAGGAAACAAGGAAGTTTGAGCCCAAAATATTAGCTTTTACCTGCAATTGGAGCAGTTACTCCAGTGCTGACCAGGCGGGAATAAGCAGAACATTTTATCCGCCCAATGTTCAGATAATTAGAGTTATGTGTGCTGGTCGAGTGGATCCACTATTTGTGGTGAAGGCTTTCTTAAATGGGGCTGATGGGGTGATCATTGCTGGATGCCACCCTAACTATTGTCGATATAGTGGGGGAAATAGACAAGCAGAAATCAGAGTCAAATTTTTGAAAATGCTCATGGAAGAGATTGGTGTTGACCCGGCGCGGCTGCGGATAGAATGGATATCTGCTATGGAGGGTGGAAGATTCGCACAGGTAGTTCAGGAAATGGTTGGAGAACTTAAAAAGATGGGACCATTACTTTTAAGAAAATAATGGGAGGTAGACTGCTTGGATGGGAAAGAGGGTGTTCTAATAATAGGTGGAGGCATAGCGGGAATCCAGGCCGCACTAGATGTAGCCGATCAGGGAGTAAAAGCCTATGTAGTTGAAAGTACGCCCAGTGTGGGTGGACATATGGCTATGTTGGATAAGACTTTCCCCACACTTGACTGCTCAGCTTGTATCCTCACTCCAAAAATGGTGGATGTGGGCAGGCATCCCAATGTTGAGCTTCTAACTTATTCCGAGGTAAGAAAAGTTAAGAGGGAGGGTAGAGGTTTTGAAGTAGAGATTGTGAAGAAGCCGAGATACGTTGACATATCCAAGTGTACGGGGTGCGGGGTGTGTGCTAGATACTGCCCAGTAGAAGTTTCTGACGATTTCAATGCAGGAATGGATGTTCGGAAGGCGATTTATGTGCCTTTCCCCCAGGCAGTTCCACTAAAATACACTATAGATGAAGAGCATTGTATTAGGTGTGAGCTCTGTAAAAGGATATGTGAATCCATAGGGGCTGGAGCGGTAAACTTTGATCAGGTGGCTGAGGAGGTTAACCTCAATGTGGGGGCGATTATTATTGCGACTGGCTATAAACCTTTTGACGTTAGACAAAAGAAGGCGTATGGCTACGGAAAATATCCGAACGTTTTAACGGCCTTGGAGCTTGAGAGATTACTCTCCGCCGCCGGACCAACTGCTGGACATATTTTGAGACGCTCAGATGGCTGTATACCTAAGAGGGTTGCTTTTGTTCAGTGTGTAGGTTCAAGAGACTCACACCACGGCTATCCATACTGCTCCAGAGTCTGTTGCATGTATGCCATAAAGGACAGTATACTGCTAAAAGAGCATATACCTGATGTTGATGTTACCATCTTTTACATGGATATTAGAACCTATGGTAAAGGCTTTGAAGAACTATATCAGAGGGCGAAGGAGGAGTTCAAGGTTCGATTCAGGCGGGGAAGGGTGGCAAGAATTTACGAGATTCCTGAAACCCACAACCTGGTAGTGAGGGTTGAAGACACTGAGACCGGAGAGATTTTACAGGAAGAATTTGAAATGGTGGTTCTTTCTGTGGGTTTAGCACCAGCAGACGGAATAGCAGAGCTGAGCAAAATTCTGGAAGTGCCTCTGGACGAGTATGGTTACATAGAGGGAGCAGATGCAAAGATTGATACTGTTTCAACAAAAGTTCCGGGTGTTTTTGTAGCGGGAACAGCTTTGAGTCCCAAGGATGTCCCAGATAGTGTATCTGAAGCCAGCGCGGCGGCTATGAAGGCGGTAACGTTCCTGAGAGGGAGGAAGTAGTATGGAGGAAGAATTACGTGTTGGGTGTTACATTTGCCATTGTGGACTTAACATTGCAGGAGTAATTGATGTGGAAAAGGTGGCGGAAGCCACGGGAAAACTTCCGAACGTAGTGATTGCGAGGCACTACGTTTACATGTGTTCGGAGCCCGGTCAGGAACTAATAAAAAAGGATATCAAAGACTACAATTTGAACAGGGTTGTAGTGGCTTCCTGCTCTCCCCAAATGCATGAATCCACATTCCGCTCCGTTGTGGAGGAGGCTGGTTTAAACCGGTATCTTTTCGAAATGGCTAATCTTCGAGAGCAATGTTCATGGGCCCATGCAAATAATCCCGTGAAGGCCACTGAGAAGGCGAAGGACATATTGAGAATGGCTGTTGCTAAGGTTCGCCTGCTTCAACCCTTAGAGAAGAGGGAGGTTCAGGTTAAACCCGCAACTCTGATTGTGGGTGGAGGAATAACTGGAATCCAAGCAGCTTTGGAATTGGCTAATAGGGGATTTTCCACTTATCTTGTTGAGAAGTTACCTTACCTTGGGGGAAGAGTGGCTCAGTTAAACAGGGTAATTTTAACCAATGAGAGAGCCTCAGAAATTTTAAAACCAATGTTAAACGCTTTAACAGGGAATCCGAACATTGAAGTGTTCACCAACACCGAAATTGAGGAAATAGGTGGCTACATTGGCAACTTTGAAATAAAGCTGAAGATAGGACCCCGTTTCGTTAACCAGAAATGCAACTTGTGCGGGAAATGCCTGGAGGTGTGCCCCGTAGAGGTACCAGACGAATTTAACTTTGGATTAAACAACAGAAAGGCCATATATATTCCCCACAGTGACTCTGTGCCCAGAATTCCTACTATTGATGGGGCTAACTGTACACGCTGTGGGGAGTGCATCAAGGTCTGCGAGCAAAATGCTATTTCTTTGGACAGCGAACCACAAAACAAAAACATTTCGGTGGGAACAATTATTCTCGCCACCGGCTATGATCCCTATTTGCCCCAAGGCGAGTATGGCTTTGGAGAGTATGAAGATGTAATAACTCAGTTCCAACTGGAAAGAATGCTCAGCAACAATGGTCCCACCAATGGGCGGTTAGTAAAACCTTCCAATGGAAAGGTGCCTAGAAACGTAGTTTTTATTCTGTGTGTGGGTTCCAGAAATCCCCATAGGCAATATTGCTCCAGAGTTTGCTGCTCTGTGGCATTAAAAAACGCTATGCTCATCAAAAAAGAGTATCCTGAAACGCAGGTCTCCATTCTTTACCGAGATATCAGAAGCTTTGGTAAAGGACAGGAAGAACTTTATGGAGAGGCGCGACTAGCGGGCATAAACTTTTTCAGGTATTCACCAGATAACCCCCCAAAGGTTTCCAGACTAGATAACTCGCAGATTCAGGTGGAGGTCTATGAATCCATACTGGGAATGAACATTGAGATTCCCGCGGATCTCCTAATTCTTGCTGAGGCTATGACTCCCCGAAAGGACTCCGCGGAGTTAGGTTCAAAAGTGGGGGTCACGCGTACACCAGATGGCTTTTTCCGTGAGGCGCACCCTAAGCTCAAGCCCCTCGACACAAATTCTGAAGGAATATACCTTGCTGGCGCCGCCCAGTTCCCCAAAGATATCACCGAGTGTATAGTTCAAACATGCGGGGCAGCTGCGAGGGCCTCAATTCCTATGTCTAAGGGTAAAGTGGACGTGGAGCCCATAGTAGCCTCGGTGAACGAAGATCTTTGTATCGAGTGCGGAACCTGCCAGAGTATATGTCCTTATGGAGCAATAAAGAAGGGTGAGAATGGAAAAGCGCAAGTCACAGAGATTTTATGTAAGGGTTGTGGTTCCTGCGCCGCAAGCTGCCCAGCAAGGGCCATTACAATATTTCATTTTACAGATGAGCAAATCCTAGCTCAATCACTCGCCGCATTAGGGAGGGGAGAACCATGAGTTATGAGCCAAGAATAGTTGGGTTTTTGTGCAATTGGTGTGCCTACTCAGCCGCAGACTTAGCTGGCATGAGTAGAATTAGTTACCCTCCAACCATACGTATTGTGAGGTTGATGTGTAGTGGCAGAATTGACCCAGTAATCATAGTGGACACTCTCGCTAATGGCGCCGATGGAGTTTTAATTGCAGGATGCCTTCCGGGTGATTGCCACTACGTGGAGGGCAACCTCAACGCAGAAGTTAGAATAAAGATTTTGAAAAATTTGATAGCCAAAACTGGATTGGAGCCAGAAAGATTACGTCTGGAATGGATCCCAGCTTCGGGTGGAACTCTTTTTGCAGAGGTCGTCAAAGACTTCACAAACCAGTTAACCTCCTTGGGCCCATCACCTCTAGCTGGAGAGAACCCGGACAAAAACATACTAGAACTATTGGCAGTGGTCAGGGACACTGTTGCCGATGTACGTTTACGAGAACTGGTAGGCAAGAAGAGACAAATTACTGAGAAAGGAAACGTATACGGAGAAGTGATATCTAAGGAAGAGTTTGAGAAGAGACTAACTGATTACATTGATGACGAATTTGACCGACATAAAATACTCCGTATGGTAAAAGAACGCTCCCTATCAGTTAGGGAGCTATCTGAAAGACTGAATCTGAGCCCCCAAAGGGTGTTGCGCCACATTGCAGCTATGCGTCGGAAAAACCTGGTGGCAGTTGAAAGAATTGAGGGAGTGTCCCCTCTATACACGGCTTTGGAGGTGTGAATATGGAGGATAAGGTCGGAGCGGTACTAGTTGTGGGAGGCGGAATAGCAGGAATCCAAGCCGCACTTGATTTGGGAGACTCCGGCTTCAAAGTCTACTTGATGGATGAGACGCCCTCAATTGGAGGTGTAATGGCTCAGCTGGATAAGACCTTCCCCACAAATGATTGCGCTATGTGTATTCTCGCACCAAAGCTGGTTGGTTGCGGAAGACACCCCAACATTCAACTTTTAACTAACGCCTCCATAAAGGGAGTCGAAGGCAGCGCAGGCCACTTCAAAGTCACCATCACTAAGAGACCCAGACGTGTTAATGAGAGTAAGTGCACTGGGTGCGGTGTGTGTGCCAGATGGTGCCCTGTTGAGGCTATCGACGAGTTCAATGAAGGACTGAGTAATCGGGGAGGAATATTCGTTAGGTACCCACAGGCAGTTCCCTTAATATACTCAATTGATAAAGAGAAATGTATAGGATGTGGGATATGTAGCGAGGTGTGCAGGGCGAAGGCAATCGAATATGAGCAGGAGGAGCAAGACCTAGTTTTGGATGTGGGCTCCATAATACTTGCACCTGGATTTGAGGAATTTGAGGCGGAAGCCCTCCAGGAATATGGTTATGGACGCTTCCCTAATGTGGTTTCAAGTATAGAGTTTGAACGCATCCTTAGTGCTTCTGGACCCTATGGCGGTTTAGTCATCCGCCCCTACGATGGGGATATTCCCAAAAATATTGCGTTTATTCAGTGTGTTGGCTCTCGTGACACCCGTCTGGGAAACAGTTACTGCTCCGCTGTGTGCTGTATGTTTGCAATTAAGGAAGCGGTGATTGCTAAGGAACATACTCAGACCCCCTTGGATTGCACCATATTTTTCATAGATATGCGTTCCTACGGAAAGGAGTTCGACGGCTACTATAAGAGGGCTGAGGAAGAATATGGAGTGAGATTTGTTAGATCTAGGGTTGCTAGCATAGAGGAGATACCCAAGTCACACAATCTTCTTGTGAAGTATATTGAAGACGGTGAGCCCAAGGAGGAAGAATTTGACCTTGTGGTACTCTCAGTTGGAATGAAACCACCTAGAAATGCCCGGGAAATAGCGGAAAAACTGGGAATAGAACTTAACGAGTATGGGTTCTGCAAAACAGGCGAGTTTACCCCACTTGAAAGCTCGGTGCCAGGTATCTATGTTTGTGGAGCATTCTCTTCCCCCAAGGACATTCCGGACAGTGTAGCACAAGCAAGCGGCGCCGCCGCCAAAGCGGGAAGCATCATATCCCCGGCGAGGGGAAAACTAATCTCTAGAAAGCAGTATCCACCTGAGAAAAACGTGGAGGGGAAGGAGCCTCGAATTGGAGTGTTTGTTTGTCACTGTGGGATAAATATTGGTGGAGTAGTTGACGTGCCCAGAGTAGTGGAGTATGCTAAAACACTTCCAAATGTGGTATACGCGGAGCACAACCTTTACACTTGCTCTCAAGATACTGGTGCACGCATAGTGGAAGCCATAAAGGAACATGACCTTAACCGCGTTGTGGTGGCATCATGTACCCCAAGAACACATGAACCCCTCTTCAGAGACACAATTAGGGAAGGGGGGTTAAACCCCTACCTCTTTGAAATGGCAAACATAAGGGATCAATGCTCCTGGGTACACATGCTTGAGCCTGAGAAGGCAACACAGAAAGCCATAGATCTAGTGAGGAGTGCTGTGGCAAAAGCCAGACTACTTAAACCCCTTCAAAAACCAATGATAAAGATTATACCCGCGGGTCTAGTGATTGGTGGGGGATTATCGGGAATGACTGCGGCTTTGGAACTTGCAGAACAAGGATTCGAGGTACACTTGGTGGAGAAAGAGAAACAGCTTGGAGGAAATCTCCGTAGAATAAAATTCCTTCTCAACAGCGACAAACCCAGCGAAAGACTCGAATCTTTAATAAGAAGAGTAGAAGAGAACGGGAAAATACATGTTTACACAGAAGCGGAAGTTGTGGGTGTTGAGGGATATGTTGGAAACTTTAAGACAACTATAATAGCCAACGGGGAGAGAAGGGAGATTCAGCATGGGGTAATAATTGTAGCTACGGGTGGGACTGAGTATAAACCCATTGAGTATTTTTATGGAATGGATGACCGGGTACTAACCCAGTTAGAATTGGAGGAAAAGTTGGCAAACGGGGGGTTCAGCGCGGATACAGTGGTTATGATACAGTGTATTGGCTCAAGAAATGGTGAACACCCGAGCTGCTCCAGAGTTTGTTGTTCCAGTGCAATTAAGAACGCTTTAAAAATTAAGGAGTTAAATCCAAAAACAGAGGTCTATGTGCTTTATAGAGATATAAGAACTTATGGTTTCCGGGAGAAATATTATCAGGAAGCTCAGAGGAGGGGAGTAATATTCATTCGCTACGATGAAGATCACAAACCTGAGGTGACAAATGAGGGAACACTCAGGGTACTGGTCAGGGATCCCATCATCAAGAAGAAAATCGAAATCGAGCCCGACCTCATTGTATTAAGTGCGGGGATACATCCAAACCGCGATAACAAAAATTTGGCTCAAATGCTAAAAGTTCCCCTGAGCAAGGAGGGATTTTTCCTGGAGGCGCATATGAAGCTTCGCCCAGTTGATTTTGCCACAGAGGGAATTTTTCTCTGTGGGCTGGCACAGTCACCAAAATTCATAGATGAATGTATATCTCAAGCTTGTGGCGCAGCTGCTCGAGCCGCCACCATTCTATCCAAAGAAGCACTGGAAATAGAGGGGGCAATAGCTAAGGTTGACGAAGATCTCTGCGCTGCATGTAAAGTCTGTGTATCTATCTGTGAGAGTGGAGCTGCGCAAATCGTGGAAAAGAATGGGAGGCGTGTTTCAAACATAATAGAAGCCCTCTGTAAGGGGTGTGGGCTTTGTAGCGCCGCCTGTCCCTCGGGAGCGATAACCATAGAGCATTTTAATGATAAACAGATTCTGGCTCAGATTAGAGCTTTGCTGGGAGGTGGATAATGTGGCGGAGTTCGAACCCAAAATAGTGGCTTTTTGCTGTAGCTGGTGTAGCTACGCCGGCGCCGATTTAGCGGGAGTGAGTAGGTTTCAGTATCCCACAAATGTTAAAATAATCAGGGTTATGTGCAGCGGCAGAATAGACCCTACATTTGTACTTGAAGCCTTCAAAAACGGTGCCGATGCAGTACTAGTGGCAGGATGCCACATACCATCTGATTGCCACTATTTAACAGGAAACTTGAGAGCCCAACGTAGAATTGCTCTGACCAGAAATCTTTTGAAGCAGCTCGGAATAGAGCCGGAACGGTTAAGGTTGGAGTGGATTTCTGCTTCGGAGGGGGACAAATTTGCGGCGGTTGTGAAGGAAATGACTCAAAGGATAAAGGAACTTGGCCCAAGCCCACTCAGTGGTGGAGGTGATGGAAAATGACTGAAGAAGTCATCAAACTGTCAGAGGCTGATCGCCAATTCAAATATGAGCTCAGCCATATGCCGGAAATAGAGAACCTCATGCTCTGTATGCAGTGTGGGACGTGTACCGCGGATTGTCCTGTAGCTCGCTTCAGCGGGACATACAGGCCTCTTAAGATACTGAGAATGGTTCTTTTTGGGTTAAAATCGGATGTTCTTTCAGCTGGTGAACTTTGGCTTTGCGCTTCTTGTTACACTTGTACTGACCGCTGTCCGAGGGGTGTAAGGTTTTCCAGCTTATTGAGGGAGCTCAGAAATCTTGCTGTGAAGGAGGGATATATTCCAGATGGTTTTAGGGAATTGGCCTCTAACATTTTAGAAACGGGTTACGCTTACGAAATATCAGAGTCCAGAATGAAGAAGAGGGAGACTTTAGGGCTTCCTCCACTACCAAAGGCTAACCCCAAAAAGCTTGCTAGACTCGCAGAAATTGCTGGATTCCTAAAAAAGGCAAAAAAGGTGGATGGAGGGAAGTAAAATTTCGGATTCAACTTACTTGCTGTATTTAGGCTGTCTAATTCCCTATAGGGTTCCCAGCTATGAGGTTGCAGCGAGAAAGGTTCTTAGCAGGTTGGACGTCGAGTTAGTGGACATGCTCGAGTTTAACTGCTGCGGTCTCCCCATGGATCCCATTAGTCACGAGGTTATGATGGTTTTGGCTGCTTGGAACCTTTGTTTAGCGGAGAGGGAGGAACTTGACATATTGACTCTTTGTCCCGGCTGCAGTGGCACCCTCCACAAGGTGAACACCATCCTTAGAGAGGAGGAGAATGTTAGGGAAAAAATTAACAACTTCTTGAAAAGGGATGGAATGGAGTATAAGGGAAATATAGAAGTTAAACATCTGGTTCAGGTACTAGTGGAGAAGGTAGGCACTGAGAAACTTAAGGAAAAAATTGTAAAACCACATAAAGGTCTCAAAGTGGTGGAGCATTATGGCTGCCACATTCTGCGGCCAAAGGAGTACATGAAATTTGATGATTCTGAAAACCCCACAATTTTGAGACAATTGATTGAATCTACGGGAGCCACATGTCTGGATTACGTGAACAAAAGGGAGTGCTGCGGCTACCCAATCATGTCCATAGACGAAAAAATTCCTTTTCAACTAGCTGGAGACAAACTTAAGCACATGAAGGAAGTGGGGGCCGATGCCCTAATTACCATTTGTCCTTCCTGCTACCTGGCTTTTGACCTTAATCAGTCCCGAATAGAGAAACTTTTTGGTGAAAAATTTGAGCTCCCAGTGCTTCACTACCCTGAGCTTCTAGCGCTGGCTTTGGGAATTGAGCCAGACGAGCTGGCTTTAAATGATCACAGAGTTAGGGTTTCAAAAATATTGAAAAATGGTTCGGGAGGATAAACCCGCAATGTCTGAAGATTTAAGAAAAAGACTGGAGGCGGCTGTTGGAGTTCTGGGAGATATTCGTGTCAGATGGCTAATTGGGCGAAGCCAAGCCCTATTGGAATCAGGAACCATAACCAAAGAAGGGTTAGAGCAACTTATGAGGAAAATTATGAGAGAGGAGCTGGAAAGATGGCTTATTATGAATGAAATCGAAAGACAGGGACCACTATCAGTCAAAGACCTTTCCGGGGCAACCCGACTTCCAGAACAAACAGTGGTGAAGCACCTACTAGCTCTAAGAAGAAATGGGCGGATTACCTTCGCGGGTGAGAAAGAGAACATGCACCTATATGATTTGGTGAGATAAAGCAGAGAATAAAATTGAAGAGTGGTGATTCAAAATGACTGAAGCAAATTCTTCTGATGAAAAGCAAACAGTCATCAAACTCCAAGATTTGGATACTAGTCTACAGGAGGAGATTAGCAAAATTCCGGGATGCGAAAAACTTATGCTCTGCTTCCAGTGTGGCACATGCAGTGCCGACTGTCCAGTTGGGAGACACCTCAATGAGTACAAGCCTAGGTTAATAGCTATGATGACCAAGCTTGGAATGAAGCAAGCGCTCTTTCAGGGAGATTTATTGTGGCTGTGCACCCAGTGTTACACGTGCCTTGAACGTTGCCCCCAGAATGTGGAGCTGGCGGAGATAATTTCCGCTCTGCGAGGAATCGCGGCCAGGGAAGGTTACCTACATCCCTCTTTGAAGAAGGTTATTGAAGCCCTGGCCAATCATGGTTACATTTACGAGATAACTGAATTCATAGAGGAAGATAGGGAAATGAGGGAGCTCCCACCTGTTCCCAAAGTTAACATTGGCGAAGTTAGAAAAATTATGAGAATGACAGGAATAGACAAACTTGTAGGAATAGAACTGGAGGAGGACTAAAAATTTATGAGGTACGCATTTTTTGTGGGGTGCACAACATTAGCCAGGCTTCCAAGCTACGAGGTTTCTACAAGAAAAGTAGCCGAGGCTTTGGGTGTGGAACTCTTGGATATGGAGGGAGCGGGATGTTGCGGAACCACTTATTTAAAATGTATAGAACCCAGAACGGCGCTTGCCTTGGCTGCTCGGAACATATCCATAGCGGAGGATATGGGGGTTAACATTGTCACTTTGTGTAACGGTTGCACAGAGGTTCTCACAGATGCCAACAACACGCTAAAAGAAGAAGGGGAACTCAGAGAAGATGTGAACAGCATTCTTGCAGAGGTGGATCGGGAGTTTAGGGGGAAAGTGGAGGTTAAACATTTTGTGCGAATGTTTCTTGAGGATTTGGGAATCGATAAAATTCGCGCCCGTGTGTCAAACCCTCTGGAGGGTTTAAGAGTGGCGGTGCATTACGGATGCCACTTATTAAAGCCTTTCAAGATAATGAATTTTGATGACCCTGAAGACCCCACTTCCCTAGATGAACTAGTCAACATTACGGGGGCAGTGAGTGTAGATTATCCGGGTAAGCTGGACTGTTGCTCCGCCCCACTGCTGACGATAAAACGAAGAAACGAGTTGGCCACTGAAATAGCTAGGGAAAAACTATCAACAGTTAAGAAGTATGCCGATATAATGATTACCGTTTGCCCATTTTGCTACTTGATGTATGAGCAGAGTCAAATGCCCCCAAACAATCCCATCGATATTCCCATAGTGCATTATTCTCAGCTCCTAGGTTTAGCGATGGGAATAGACTATCAAGATCTAGCCCTCAACGAAAACCGCATAGACGCCTCGGTAATAAAAAATTTTCAAAATAGGTAACGTTTTAAAAACTATACGGACACCGCCAACATCAAAACAACTTATTCAAAGGATGTAAGCTTATCATCGGTTAACCGTCTCTCCCCAAACCTGCTTTGTGACACTCTTCAGAAACAATATTTATTAGAAGTTTTGGAAAGGAATGGATGAAGTCGCACAAGTATACGTATGGACTTTAAATTTTTTTGGTAGAGCTCTTCAAATTTTTTTCGCTTTTCAGGTTTGGCTTTTGCTCTCTTCTGAGGAAGTCTCCCAGGTCCAAAATGTTTTTTACCACTACGCCTTTTTCTGCTTCTTGAGGGTTTTGTTTTATCACGCCGAAGCCCAAACATTCACCATACTTGTTTAGGATTAATGTGTAATCGCCCTTTCTTGTTGAGCCCTCAACGCGTGTGATGCCTTCTTTGAATATGTCCCTTCCGCATATGAAAAGCCAAGCCGTCTTATCGTTTACGAAGATTTTGTTTTCGACTTTCTCGGCGATCATTGAAATTAGGGGAAAGCTTGGAAGGAAAAAGTCGTTTTTTAACTCTCCGAGCAGAACACCAGCATAATAATATTTTCTGGGAATTCTAACAGCTAAATCTTTCAGAGTGTCGTTTAGCAGGAAGAATTTTTCACCCATCCAATCGATTAAAGATTCATTTAAGTCTATTTGTACGCCAAACTTTTCCAGGAAAAGTTTCAAGGGCTTCACCAATTTATCCCCCCGCTTTTCTTAGTTTGCATATGAAAAAGCCTTGGGTTTCTTCGCTTGGCCATATTCGTCTACAATTCTTTATCAGGCTGTCTAATTTTTCGCCAAAAATTTTTGTGGGAGATTCCTCGCCATAACACTTTATTGGTACTGTTTCGAGTTTGAGGTTTTCCACAGCCCAGTTTATGTTGAACTCATTTTCCTCCGGCTCCAGCGAGCATGTGGAATAAACTATTTCGCCGTCATCCTTGAGGATTTTTGCGGCTTCAGCTAAGATTTCCCTCTGCAACCTCACGTTCTTCCCAACGTCTGTAATTGTTCTCTTCTCAAACCATTGCTCGTCGGTGGCGAAGTTTCCGGAGCAAGGGACATCGAGAAGTATTCTGTCAAAT
This sequence comes from uncultured archaeon, assembly GCA_964510585.1. Taxonomy (GTDB): domain Archaea; phylum Asgardarchaeota; class Jordiarchaeia; order Jordiarchaeales; family Jordiarchaeaceae; genus Jordiarchaeum. Next base: position 27,733 of record CAZECW010000188.1, read on the forward strand.
TTTAAACCCAGTTTCGACGCCTGCGCCGCGTCCAAATGATATACAAGGGTGTTTTTTACTCTGCAGCGTTCCAGCTGGTTGGCAAGGGCGTTAAGCCTTCGCCTCTTAACATCCAAAGCCACTATAACCCCGGTGTTATCCATTAGATCGGCGAGCTGAATGGTTTTTCCACCGGGAGCTGCACAAGCATCCAGAACCACACTATATTTCAAGTCTGTGAAGAGTGTTGCGGGGATCTGCGCCGCTGCTTCCTGAATTGAGTAGTATCCCAAAAGATATTCAAATGTAGCCCCTATGCTGAACTCTGCCTCCGTAACCCAATAGCCATTTTCTAGGAATGGGATTTTCTCAAGCTTGAAACCCAAACCTTCAAGCCTATCAACAATGTTAACATCTTTAGCGTTCATGGTGTTTATCCTAATGGCTTGTTTTGGGGCGACTTCTCTAAACTGCCAACCCAACTCTCTGTAGCGACTGGTAAAAAACTCCTTCCCAGACATTAAACCAACAAAGGCAGCAAGCTATTAAAAGCTTTGCGAATGTGAAGCTGAAGGAATGAAAATAATTTCGGAACCGGTTCAAGGCACGAAACTATTTAGTTATTGGGAAGGGAGAAAAATCTGTATTCCGTGTAGATATAGGTCTGTGGACTAACTTCGATGTGAAAATATATTTTTCATAAAGGATTTTTTGGGTAGTCATCATAATTTTTGAGGCGTACCTTTTTTTGGGAAATGTTTATTTTTGTAAAAGGAAAGATTAGACACCAATTGGCTAGGGAAGTAATCAGAAACAATAAAAAAAGGGTAGAAATTATTTGTCCATGGATACCCGTCTGAAACATTTTGGACATGGTGGTGTGCATGGCGGGAGCTGAAGCAGAAAAAACAGTTGTAGATGCGGAAAATCTGGACTCTTCATTTCTGAGAAAAGTAATTAAACATCCAGGCGGCGAACAGATTCTTGTCTGTTTCCAGTGTGGAGTCTGCAGCTCCAGCTGTCCTTTAAGACTGATAAATCCTGAGTATAATCCTAGAAAAATTGTGAAAAAAACCATTCTGGGTATGAAGGATCAAGTGCTTTCCAGCGATTTTGTCTGGTTCTGCGCGGATTGCAATGCATGTACCGAACGTTGCCCTCAGGGAGTTAATCCTTCTGAGGTTATGAAGGCTATTAAGAATGTGGCTGTGGAGGAGGGAATCGTTCCAGCGGCGATTAAGAAAATTGTGGAGAACTTAGAGAAGCATGGGAGGGTTTATCCCTTGGAAGAGTTTACTCAGGAGGAGAGGGAGATGCTGGATTTACCTGAACTTGAACCAGATGTTAAAATTTTCAAGATTGACAGAAAAAAACTGCTGGGTGAACATGCTTGAGTGAGAGAGAGTTTGCATTGTTTTTGGGATGCACCATACCTGTGAGATGCTTGGGTTACGAGGTGGCTACAAGGAGGGTGGCGGAGGAGCTGGGAATTAAACTTGTTGATCTTAGTTTTTCCTGCTGCGGTTATCCCTTAAAAAATGTAGATGTGATTGCCGCTAAATCTATGGCTACAGCGAACCTGGCTCTCGCAGAATCTAAGAACCTCAATATTCTTACTATATGTAGTGCTTGCGCCGGAACTTTGACCGAGGCTAGTGTTAATAGAGAGAATCCGGTGGGTGAACAAGTTAAAAAGGAGTTGGGAAAGCAGGGGTTAACCTTTAAGGGGTTGGTTTGGGTCAAGCACTTTGTGAGATACCTGTATGAGGATTACGGTGTGGATAAGATAAGGGAACATGTGAAAAACCCTCTGAAAAACCTTAGGGTGGCTATACACTATGGCTGTCATTATCTGAGACCGTCTGAAATATATGATGAATTTGATGATCCTGAACACCCAAAGAGCGCGAAAGAGATAATTGAGGCTTTGGGTGCCACAGTGGTTAATTACAGGGGTCAGCTCGATTGTTGTGGTGGGGGCACTTTGACTTTCGATCAGAAGTTGGGTGCTATATTGGCTAAGAAGAAACTGGACAATGTCAAGAAGGCCAACGTGGATGCCTTGGTTTTATTCTGTCCCTTCTGCTCCATAATGTATGACGGCCACCAAAGGTTTATTGAGGAACAATTCGGTTGCGAGCCCTACAACATTCCGGTTCTCTTCTTGCCTCAGATTATGGGCTTAGCGTTTGGCATAGATCCAAAGGAGTTGGGATTTGAATACAACAAAGTAGATGTCCAACCCCTACTGGACAAAATAGGGGTGAAGTGGTGATTTATTATGATAGGCGTCTTCATTTGTGAGTGTGGTGGAAACATCGGAGACGTAGTTGACGTCAACGCTGTAAAGGAAGCCATCCAAAAGATTCCCGATGTTAAAACCGTGAGAATCAATCGTTTCCTATGCTCCAAACTGGGCCTAAAAATGATAGTAGACTCTGTCAAAAAACAGAACCTAGACCGGGTGGTGGTTGCGTCGTGTTCCCCACATATGCATGAAGAAACCTTTAGAGAAACAGTGGTTGAAGCGGGACTAAACCCCTACATGTTTGTACACACAAATATTCGGGAGCAGGACTCCTGGGTCACGAAGGATAAAAGGAAGGCTACAGAAAAGGCCATAGCCATAATATCAGGTGCGGTGGGCAGAGCAAGGAAATTGGAGCCCCTCCAAAAAACTAGAGTAGAAATCTCCAAGGATGTTATGGTTATCGGCGGCGGAATAGCGGGAATAACAGCGGCACTACAGTTGGCGAACTCCGGATACCACGTTATAATGGTGGAAAAAAAACCCAGCATAGGAGGCAGGATGGCTCAGCTAAGCAAGGTTTTTCCCACCCTAGACTGTGCACCCTGCATCCTCAGTCCAAGAATGGCAGACGTGGACAAAAACCCAAACATAACACTACTAACCAGCTCAGAGGTGGAAAAGGTATCCGGTGGACCGGGAAACTATGAGGTGAAGGTTAGGATTAAGCCCCGAGGAGTGGACGTTGAGAAGTGTTTAAGGTGTGGCAAGTGTGAGAAGGTCTGCGAAGTGGAGGTTCCAGACGAGTATGAGGCGGGACTATACACCCGCAAAGCAATATACTTGCCATTCGCACAAGCTGTTCCCGCCGCTTACGCCATCGACTTTGAAAACTGTAGAAAATGCGGAACCTGCCAAAAAGAGTGCCCCGCCGAAGCCATAAACATCAACCAGGAGGAGAGAGTGGAGACCTTCAATGTGGGGGCAATAATAGTTACTACTGGCTACGACCTCCTAGATAAGGGTGAGATAGAGAGATACAAGGTTGACAAGGAATCCACCATAACTTCGCTCCAGCTAGAGAGACTTATAGAGAATGAATTGGCAGCAGGGGAAGTTCTTAAAAATTCCAAGGGTAAACGCATAAAAGATGTGGCATTCATTTTGTGTGTAGGCTCCAGGAATCCACATAAGGGGGTTTCCTACTGCAGCAAGGTCTGCTGTCCCTACGCGGTTAAGGAAGCGATACTGCTGAAGAAGACTTTGCCCTATCTCCGCATATGGATTTACTACATTGACTTGAGGATGGCTGGCCGGGGATACGAGGAACTCTACAGGCAGGCGCGGGAAATGAACATAAACTTCATACACGGAAAGCCCGCAGAAGTGAGTGTAGATCCAGACTCTGGAAGGCTTCAGATTGTATCTGAAGATATTGACACGGGCCAAATAATAAGGAACTCTTTGGATCTCATTGTTTTATGCCCAGCAATGATTCCTTCAAGCGACCTGGCAGAATTGGCGGGTAAACTCAACATATCCACGGGTGAGGACGGCTTTATCGCAGAAAAACACATTAAACTTAATCCAGTATCCACCCTGAGGGAAGGCATATATGCTGCGGGAACAGCCCTTGGCCCCAAGGATATCAGAGAATCCGTGGTAGACGCCAGATCCACTGCAGCCCAAGCAATAGAATTCTTGGGAGAAGGATACAAGGACATTTCACCAATAAAAGCTAGACTGGTAGGTGAATGCCGAGGTGTGGGGGAGTGTGTGAGAGTATGTCCTCATAATGCCATAACATTAAACGAAAAGACGGGTAAAGCGGAGATAAACATATTGGCCTGTAATGGTTGTGGAGCCTGCGTCCCCGCGTGTCCTAATAATGCTTTACAATTGGCTCATTACACAAAGGAGCAAATATTGGAGGAAGTAAAGGGACTTCTATCTGTGCCCACAGAGGATATTAGGATAATTGGATTCTTTGGGGACTCTACTGCTTACCCTGCGGCAGATGCTGCCGGCGTCTCGCGGCTAAACTATCCTCCGAACCTGCTGATTGTAAGAGTGCCATCCACCGCGCTTATAGATACAGATACGTTGATAAAAACTTTGGAGATGGGTGCAGATGGAATTATGCTTTGTGAAAATGGAGACACCAAGGAGGGAGAGTTAACAGAGGAGAACGTTAAGAAAACCCAGGCGGAGCTCGAGAGAAGGGGGATAGAAAAGGAGAGAGTGTTTTACCAGCCCCTAGCAATTCCGGCGTACAAGTCTTTGCCCTACTTGGTGGAAACATACCTCTCAAGGATTAAAAAAATTGGGAAAGTAGGTGCCAAAACTATGCCCCTCTCTAAAGGCTAGTCCCACATAACGCAAAAATCTACATAAGTTTTTCGTCAACCCTAGGGTTATTAGGATGCTATTGCAGGGATTTTTTATATTGGTTCAAAGGCATTTATTTTCTCTAGATAGTCCAGCATTTTGAGGTATAGCCTATCTCTTTTTTGGAGAATTTCTTCTTCGCTCCGTCCGCCATAATCGTAGAATCCTTTAGATGTCTTAGCTCCAAGGTGCCCTTTTTTCACCTTTTCCTCAAATATGGGGTGGGTTACCCCGTAACTCTTCATTATGTCAAGCACCAAATCTAATCCGGTAAAGTCATAAGTTTGAACTACTCCCACTATGGGAAGTCTGATTCCTAGACTGCTCTTCACCGCTAGGTCAATTTCCTTAGGGGTGGCCCAGCCCTTCTCCAAAATCTCTAAAACTGCAAGGGAGATCTGGTTTTGGATGCGGTTTACGATAAAGGAGCGCACAAATTCCCTTAATACTATAGACTTTCTCTTTAATTTTTTCCTTTTGATATGGCTTCGAGCATGTTTCTGACTTTTTGGAGGATGTTTGGTCTCACCTGTCCGTCGAACTTGGTTATTGTTTCAGCCAGCTCTTTCCCGCTTTTGAAGTAGATGTA
>CAZECW010000189.1:0-11056 GCA_964510585.1 uncultured archaeon
AACTCATTTTCAAATACTGTAATCAAGGAGTCAACTATTTATATATGGTGATTGTTTTTAGTTCTATTAACTTTAAATCCCGCTTCCGTCCCCCGGGAACCATCTTTTTGCACTCCCTGACCTTGCCGGGCGCGAAACCCCCTTAAAAAACAAAGCGGTTTAACTCCGCTTTCCCTGCACAAAACCACCACGAAAATTAACACAAAAGAATAATAAAATCAGAACATTATAAAAGATAGACTCATTGCCTTAGTCGATATGTTAGCCTTGAAAATATTTAATTTTTTCCTAATTATTAATATAATTATTTTTTTGTCAAAAAATTAATATAATTCCAGAGTAAACCATAATTTTAAAAACGTCGAAATAGCTTTGGGAGGTAAATTTTTATGGCCGCATTAACTGCTTGGCGAGAGAAATGCATCATAACATGTGCACTTACCGGAGGTGCAACCTTCCCCGCCCAGTCAAAATACATACCTGTAACACCAGACCAGATATCTGACGAGGCCAAAAAGGCTCGTGATGCAGGCGCAGCAATAGTCCACGTTCATGTGAGGGATCCCAAATCTGGGTTTCCAACAGCGGATTTAAAAGTCTGGAGAGAAACCCTAGAAAAAATTAAGCAAAAGGCTGACGATCTCATAATTTGTTGTACAACTGGCGGCGGCAAAGACATGACTGCCGATGAAAGAATTGCCGTGGCTGCAGAGTTCGCTCCCGAAATGTGCTCCTGCAACACTGAAACAATGAACTTCTCCATGTTCCCCCTCGCAGAGAGATTTAAAGACGACCAGCTAATGTACGCAATTCTTATGTCTACAAAGGATTACGTATTTAAGAACACATTTGCAGACGTAGAGAGATTTATTGGCATAATGTATGAAAATAATGTTAAACCCGAATTTGAATGCTATGGACCTAATGGACTCTGGAACCTTATGGCAATGATCAGGTTCGGGTGGGTAAAACTACCCGCACATATGCAATTCGTCCTAGGAGTCTTGGGAGGAACCGGAAACACCCCCTACGAACTGGTACACATATACACTGAAGCTCAAAGAATACTCGGCCTAAACAATTTCACGTGGTCAGTAATTGGAGTAGGGTATCCAGCGCAATTCCATCTCGGCGCTGTAGCTGCAACAATGGGAGGCCATGTGCGGGTGGGTTTAGAGGACAACCTATATATCAGGTACAGAGAACTTTCACCTGGTAATGCACCACTAGTTGAGAAAATGAGGAGAATCATTGAGGATTTGGGCAGAGAAATTGCTACCCCCGACGAAGCCAGAAAAATGTTGGGACTTAAAGGAATAGACAAAGTTAACTTCTAAGCCCTCCTCTCTCCCCTCTTTTTTTGAAAATGGTATATTGACAATTTTAATTTTTTCATTGCGAATCGCTTCTCCCCGATTTTCTCTTTTTTACGCAGAAAAAAGTATTTTTCACCAATTTAGCGCCAGATAGGGAAACCAAATCCATTTAACATCGTCGAGATAATAAACTTTGGTTATCCCACTATCATTGCAGAATTAATTAATCACAGGATTTATATTGTGGAAGCCTTCCTGCCTTTCACTTGAATATATCTTTGGTTTTCTTTTCCATCTCTTTAAGGTCGCCCTTCTTTAATTGCTTGGGATTATAGTATTTCGCCCTAGAGGATTCGGGAAGCCAGTTATCTGGCACACTAATGGTCTTGACTTCTCCAGCTGGAGCCGGTGCAGGTGTATGGGCTGGTTCTGCTGCGTATGCTAGTTGTGGTGGGGGTGGACCATACGTACCTACACCTGTTGGCTGAGTTGGGGCTTGATAGCCCGGAGGTGGGCCATATTGGACTGGCGAGGGGCGGGGAGCCCTTATTTGGGCTTCTGGTCTTATTTTTCCTAGAACAGCTGAAATTTGTTGTCTGAGCTGCATTGATGGTGGGGGTGCAATTCCCCCGGGGCCGTATGGTGTCTGGGGTGCGGTGGCTACAGCTTCCTGTAGCTTATTTAACTCTTTTGAGAATACTGAGGGTTTAACGAATTTCTCCTCTACTATTCCTCCTCTGGAGGGTCTGTATCTTCCGAATTCTTCCTGTGATGGCGCTCCTCCCGACCCTAGGTTCTCTTTGGAGATGAAACTGGCGGGTTCTATTGTTCGTCTTGTAGGTTGTCTAGTGGGAGGTGTTCTTACTGGTGCTGGGTAACTTTCTTCTACTGGTGTAGGCTCTTCTCGTATTTGGGGTGTGTATTCTTCACTTGGGGTTGGTCCATGAACTATTGGTGTGGGTTTTGGTCTCATTTGAGGGGGGGCTTCTGGGGCTTCTTTAGGTTCGAGAGGAAAATGTTTTGGTGTTTCTCCCGAGAAGGAGGCCCAGTTTTCAATACTGTCGATTTTGCTTTCGAGGTCTAAGATTCTTTGATTTATGAAGGCGATTTCTTGCCTCACGGTTTCTGTGTATTGGTCAAAGACTTCCGCAATTTTTTCGATTCCTTGTTCCAGCCTATTTAAGGCTTCTTCAACTTTTTTGTCTCTACCCATCGATTCTCCCCCAAAAAAATTGGAGGTATTTAAATATTCTTTATTTTTTAAATATAAATATCTATCACTCTACACTGTCTTTCAACACAAATTATTAGTTAGAAAATAGGGTGTGGGATAAGTGATAATTGATGGGGAAAAGTGTGTAGGTTGTGGGGCTTGTGTACCTTATTGTCCTGTTAACGCCATTTTGCTGGAGAATGGTAAGGCAAGAATAGATGAGGCTAGGTGTGTTGAGTGTTTTACTTGTTACCGTTCCTGGATTTGTCCGGAGGGCGCGATTAAAATACCCGTTTTAGAGTGGCCCAGAGAAATTCGGAACGCCTTTAGTGATGTTGCGGGTACACACAAGGTGACGGGTATTCCTGGGAGGGGAACAGAGGAAATGAAAACAAATGATATTACTGATAGGTACGGCTGGGGAGAGGTTGGTTTTTGTGTGGAGCTTGGAAGACCAGGTGTGGGAACAAGCTTTAGGGAAGCAGAAAAAGTTTCTAAAGTTTTGGCTGGAAAAGGGGTGGAGTTTGAGAAGCAAAATCCCTATACACATCTTATAGATGAATCTGGAAAGTTGAGATTCAATATTGGTGAGGAAAGGGTTCTTTCCTGCTTGATTGAATTCAAAACCAAGCTAGAAAATGTCCCAGAAATCCTCAGAACACTGAGGAGCCTTGAAAGCGAAGTTGAGACCGTATTTACAGTGGGAGTGATTTCAAGGTTCAATCCTGATGGTTCTATTCCCATACTTTCCCTGATTGAAGGGGAGGGGTTCAAGGTGCGGCCTAATGCAAAAATCAACCTAGGTCTGGGAAAAAGACCCGGAGGCGATTCCTAGTGACGCATACTCTACACCGTTTGGGCGATGAGGACTCCCTAAAAAAAGACTATGTTGTGGTGGCTATTTATGCTCATGGAATAAATGACAATCAACCAGATTCACGGGACAAGCTCCTGAGAATAGCTGAGATACTGAAATCTCAGAGACCCATAAACATGATAAATGAACTTCTTTGGAACTTTACACCAGCAATCCAGGCGGTTTACGGCGACAAAGGCTCGTTTAAAGCGGCACTCAGGCTTCTTAAAAAGGAAGACTTGGGAATATCAATAACAGTCAGCGGATTAATGTCAGAAATTAAAGAAATAGCGGAGGAACTTGGTCTCAAGCTACACACAGTTAACCTCTCACTAGGAGTATTCGGAAACAAGAAATTGCTCCCCTCAGAAAAAATATTAGAAATGACCTCAATGTGCGGACACCACTGCGTATCCCCAAACCTAGTCAAAAATTTAGTACAGCAAGTAATAAAGAACAAAATAACACCCGAAAAAGCGGCTGAAGAACTCTCTAAACCCTGCATTTGTGGCGTTTTTAACAAAGCAAGAGCTATAGACCTAATAAAAAACCTAATTTCACAAAAATAAATAGCTGGAAGCTTTTTTAGGCTTCCAATTTTTTAGCCTAAGGTTTTTTCCAGTGGCGGTATTACCTGCTTTTTGCGAGACATCATACCCTTAATGTATACTGAGTTATCTTTTAGAACCGCATTGAAGGCTTTCTTGGTGACTGTTCCCTCCCTGTCACCTACCACTAGGAGTTCCGTTCCCTCCTGTATAATGTCTGTGAGCATCATAAAAATCATGTCGTAGCCCTCCTGCTTCACCATCCTCTCAATTTCTCCCAGTATATCCTTTTTTCTACTTCTGGCTTCCTCTATGTCCACTATTTCGACTTGTCCCACGCCTACCTTTTTACCGCCAAAATTGTAGTCCTTGAAGTCCGAATATATTATGTCCCTAGCACTCTTACCCGCTAAACTGGCCTTTGCTTTTTTCACTTCGACTCCGAATTTTAATGGATCCACACCCACCATTTTGGCCAGCTTCTCTGCTACCTTCTTGTCCCTTTCAGTGGATGTGGGGGACTTGAAAACCACAGTGTCTGAAAGTATAGCGGCAAGCAGTATTCCCGCCATTTTTTTGTCCAGTTTTATTCCCTTCTCAAAATATTTCTCCGCAATTAGAGTGGAGGTTGAACCCACGGGTTCGGTGTGGAACAGGATGGGGTTTGCTAGCTTGAATTCTATGCGATGATGATCCAACACTTCAATTATTTCAGCCTTGTCCGCTCCATCAACCATCTGTCCAAACTCATTATGGTCCACTAGAATCAGCTTTTTTCCAGCGGCGTTGTCAAGCTGTTTCGGAGCCTCAACCCCAAAGTGTTTAAGTACAAACTCTGTCTCTGGATTAATCTCACCTGCTCTCGCAGCTATGGCTGAAGCATTCTCTCCCGTCAACCTCTTAAAATTAGCATAGGAAATAGCGGCACAAACGGAATCAGTATCCGGCGACTTATGACCAATAACATAAACCTCAGACATTTGAAATACCTCACACAGATTCTTAACCAAACTTTTCTACACATCAAACATATAAAACATTCGTCTAAACCCATTACAATCCAAATCATAAAAGGTAAAACAACTTTTATAATGTTATGATTTTTTTAAATAACACTTACTCAACAATATTAGATTCAGTGTAATACACATTTTCGGAATCTGGTGAATCCACCCTTAGTATAACGGCTACTTGGAAACGGGAGTGGCATGAATCATCCTTCCCAACAACTCTAGTGGGAATTAGCGAAACAAAGCTTTAAATAAAAATCCAATCCGAACCACATTGCCTCACAATCTTGCTGTAAAATGTTTATATACAAGTTAAAGGTAATATAGGAACACCTAAATTTTGACAGAGGTTGTAAAATGTCTAGTGGAAGGAGAATTGTTTTCACCCGTGACGCCACGGGACTGGTCAGAGAGATTTCACTTATAGATGCGGTTGCCATAACCTTTTCCTTCGTCATCGCAGGAGGCATAATGTTCCTATCCGTCCAGTCTCTGTCTCCAGGATATTTCCCCGGAGCAAACCTCCCAGTATCATACATGGGCGGCCTAATTTTGATGCTACCAATAGCAGTGGTTTACGCAGTGCTCGCTAGAGCAATGCCCAGAAGTGGTGGTGACTACGTTTTCATTAGCAGAATTCTGGGTCCTGGATGGGGATTCATTGCCTCTTGGGGTTCATGGATAGTTACCATGTTCACTATCGGGGTTCTGTGTTTCCAAGCTGTTTCCTTCATAAGTCTCTTCACCATGTACTATGGCCTCTGGACTTGGGATCTGGGACTACTAGGATGGTCAATCCAGTTAACCGATCCCATTTGGGGGGTCATTTTCGGTATAGTTCTCATTTTCTTCTTCAGTGTGGTACTAATGGCTAGTATGAGGGGCTCCCTTTGGCTGATGCGAATCCTCTTCATTCTACCCCTTCTGGCGGGTTTGGCAACAATCTGGATTCTGGCAACCCACTCCCCACTCGATATGATATGGGCTTGGAACACCATTTTCGGATGGGAAGGACAGAACCTCTTCGGAATTCCCCTCGGAGCGTATGGAGACATATTCCGCGTGGCTTACCAGAACTGGTGGTGGCTCTTCTCCTTTAGAGCCTCTCTCAACGGGCTCAGCGACACTATGGGAGCAGTTATAGTATCTATGTTCGCATTCTCGGGGTACATGAGTCTCACTTACATAGGTGGCGAGGTTAGAGACACAAGGAGAACATTTTTCTATGTTATGGTGATAGGCCTCTTCTTCATCTTCCTATTCTACGTGGGCATAATTTACCCCCTGCAAGCCAACTATGGCCCCTTTGTTACAGCTTATAACTATCTCATATACATGAAGAGTGGCAACTTCCTCTATTGGTGGTTGTGGGGAAGCCAGCTAAACCAAGGAAATCTCCAATACTGGATCCAATATGGAGCTTGGTACTACCTAGGAAAACTTCCAGCGCCCATTCCGGCTAGTGTTCCCTTATTTGCGGCCCCTCTAGCTGGTTTGAGCTGGCTGAGTTTGTTCATAATTGCTGGCGGTACACTATGGCTAATTAACTATATTATGCCCGGCCTTCTAACAACTTCCAGATACATTTTTGCCTGGAGCTTCGACAGACTGATGCCCACAAGGTTAAGCAAACTGAGCGAAAAAAGCAACACGCCTGTAAATGCAATAGCTGTTTCTATGACCATATCTATGGTGGGCGTTATCCTGAGCTACTGGAGTGCGCTCCAACAGGCATTAAACATTGTGTTTCTGGCAGTTATCGTCATAGCCCTTACCATCATAGCGGGCCTAAGATTCTATGCTAGAAGAAGGGACCTGGCTGAAAGAACATATTACCCAAGGATTGGAAAAGTTCCAGTGCTTGGAATCTGTGGAGTTTTAGCATTTATAGCTCTTGTCCCACTGCTTCTAGCCGCACTTGCAACCTTTAACCTTGGCTCGCTATTAATTGGTCTAATTGTATACATAGTCGGAGCTGCCATTTACTTCACAATGAAGAGGCGGAACAAGAAAGCCGGCGTAGACATAGAGACAATATTTAGAGAAATACCTCCCGAATAAATCGTCGGAAATAAAATCATCTTTTTTCTTTTTTAATCTCAAAATTTTGTTATCTCTGATTATAAGGATCAAACGTATTTTCGTATTCCTAATAAGGGTCGTAAAAATTCATTAAAATATATGAGAAAATTAAAAATGATAAAATTGAAGGATAAAAAAAGGAATGTTTAAACGAAGTGATTGTAATTTATTTGTGCTCCTTTACAGCTATAGTTATGCCTTTCAAGAAGTCTTCTGGCTCAACCATGGGGATTTCCCAGCCGGGTTTCTTGTAGGTCTCCTTAATCTTTTCCAAAAGCTTGTGCTCATCTGTGGCGTCTAAACCTACCAGCGACTTTTCCATGTCCCACAAGTAAGCATCCGGCCTCGCATAAAAATCACCAGAAAACATTATGTCATCAATTTTTCCCGAACTATTCAGCAGAAGATGAGTTACGATAAGCTTTCTCCCTTTATATCGGCTAAAGAGTAATTCCTGATCCCCTCTTACTTTGGAGAATCTTTTCTTGCTGGAAACTTTGAAAGTGTGTTCTGGTGAAGAAGCCATCGCTCTCCATTTCTGCCTTATCTTTTCTTCCTCCTCAGTCATTTCACCCTCAACCAGCTTGACACCTATCTCCTGTTCAAAAGCCTCCACAAAGGCATCCCTAACTTCCTCCTTACTCGGAAGACGTCCGGTTTCTGCCTCCACACTGGTCACCCACTCAGAAACACTCTTGGCCTTTTTATCCGAAAATTTTTCCGGAGGAATCTTAGCCACCTTGGAGAACAAATCCATATCTGGCTCGCCGATACTAAGAATGGTATTGCCTAAAATGATTTCAAAAACCTGCGCAAAACCGAATCCTGTAATCTTCCTCTCACCCACCTTTACATCGCCGATATGTTTATACCACGGGTCCTTTACTCCCAGCTTCTTGTACGCTTCAACTATCACTTTTCCAAATTTTTGGAAGGCAATGTCCATATTCGGAAAGAAATTATCATAGTATAATAGACCCACTGCCATGCTGGCATTTTTATCTACAAATATTGTGCCGCCACCAACCCCTAACCTTCTTATTACTCGGACTCCGTATTCCTTACACTTTTCTAGGTCAACTTCGGTGTCTATGTCTTGGAAAAAGCCCAGACTCACACCAGTTTCCTTAAAGCCTACAATGGACATCCCCATGGGGCCATTTTTCTGCAATTCCACGGCTGGGCCCCCAAGGGCTACTGTGTCTAACATGTCGCATTCTGGAAGGAAAAGAAGCCTCCACTCTTTAGTCAAATCTCCTTCAACTCCCTTCCAAATTTTTTATAGAAATTTCACTTTAGGTTATATGTTAAGGGGCAACCTAATTTTTATACTTTACTAGGGCAGACTTTTTTTCGATTGTCTCAAAAAAAGAGCAATTTTAGAGATTTTTCCAATTTGGAGCCTAAAAAAAGGGTGTTTGGGGGTTCGGTGAATTTCAGGGTTTTTACACGAATAGTAACGTTTAATAAGCCAGTCGCAGACTAATAAACATAAAAATCTAAAATATTTCAAAGAAAATCCTAAAAAACATAAAATCATTAACAGGTTTAAACTGTTGATAATAAACATAAAATTGGAAGAATGAATTGCTCAATATTTATGGGAAAAGGATGTTTGAGAAATGAGCCAGCCAAACTCGAAAAGCAGCATGTATAACAAGAACCCGCTGTCTGCAGGTGTACTGGTTGAGTTTCGTTCTTGGTCAGAACATATGCACTCTGACTCCTTTTCCCGAACCAGAGAGAATAAACTTGCAAATCCCAATGTTCTCAATAAAATAGTCCAAAAAATCTGTCACACTCTCCAAAAAGAGGGGCACTTTTGCCTGTATGTATGTGTCTTTTGTACAAGTTATACTATTTCCCAGCCTCAAAGACGTGAAAACGAATTAGTTTCAGCTGCTGTCACACTGTGGAACGAAACAATTGTTCTTAGCTTTCAATTCTGTATTTCTGAAAGCGTAAGTCTGGCTGAAGTGTGTAGTAGAAAAGCTGCACTAATCATTAATGTTGACGGGTACGTTGGGGGAGGGGGGAACATTTACTCTAATTTTTCCTACCAGCGAGGATTACTGCATAATTTATGCGTGAAGCCTGCATACCCCAGGCAAGTATGCAACACGAAAAAAACTTTTTCGTTTGCCTTAAGTGTGGTAAACTGGTCGGAGTGTTTTGTGCGTGTGACTTTTGCTTTTACATTCCTGCTTATCGGGTTGGGGGTCGAAGGACAGAGAGAGGGAGAAGTTCTTAAGGGGGAGGTAAAGCTCGAGCCGTGGAGAACAATCGCCTCTGGAGATCCAAGATATGTGGCTACGGCCGCGAGTCTATGATCAATGATCTTCTGCTCTCTCTGTCCTATTTTTGTTGGAGGGGTCTGGGGGGACTTCGAGTACTTGGACTGGATATTTGAAATCCACTATTAGATGTTAGATTTGAAGTTTTATTTTCTGCGGAATTATATTTCGCTATAAAAAGAATCTAGAACTTTTAATTTTTTCAATATGCCTAGAGCATGTGGGGTTGTTTTGTAAATGTTTCCTGTTTTGTCTAGATGCTTTTTTGTGTGAGGGTGTTTTGTGGCATTTTTTCGTTTCAATTTTTGTGAGGTGTGGTGTTTGGTGGGGTTTTATTGTAGGAGTCCGTTTTCTTTGTAGCGTTTGAGGGTTAATGCTGCGTCTCTTGATATTTCTTGGTCTTTTAGGGCTTCTTTTAGTGGTTTTGTGGCTTTTTTGTGCATTAGTTTCCTTTTGGCGTATAGGGCAAGTAGTCTGGCTGCGGCTTTGCGTGTGTTTTTGTTTTTGTCTTTTAAGAGTTTTACTGAGTTTTCTAGGACTGTTTGGTCGGTGAGGTTTTTGTTGGTGTAGATTATTAGTGCTTCTGCGGCGTTTTCTCTTACGTGCTCGTTTCTGTCTTTGAGTAGTTTGGCTAGTAGCTTCAATGCTTTTTCGTCTGTGAGTCCTTTTTGGGCGTATACTCCTAGGGTTATCGCGCAGTTCATTCTCACTCCCGCCTCTATGTCTGTGAGTCCCTTAACCAGTTTATCTAGTATTTTTGCATCCAATATGTCTTGGTCGGCGTAGTTTAGGATTGCGTAGGATGCGTTTCTTCGCGTACTTCCATCCTTATCCTCCAATAGTCTTACAAGCTGGTCGAAGGCTTCCCTAATCAAAAATTTTTCCTCCGCAAAGAAGCCGATTATGATTGCGGCGTTTGCCCGGACCTTTTCGAACCTGCTATTAAGGAGTTTTATGAGAATTTCGCTGCCCAAGTCTCCTTTGTCCAAGAGTCCCAGTTGGGCATAGTTGGCTAAGGCGTAAGTTGCATTGGTGATTATGTCTCTTTCTCCATCTTCCTTCAACATTTTTGTGAGGTAACCTATGGCGCTTTTAGTGTAGAGCTTATTTTGAGCGTACTTGCCCAAGGTCCAGGCAGCTGTGCTTCTTGCGGCTTTGTCTTCGTCGCTTAGAAACTTTGTCAGAAAAACTAGCACATTCTTGTTAAACTCGCCCTTAGAAGCGTATTTAGCTGTTTCAAACAGGGCTTCGCGGCGCACCTTGTACCTTTTGTCTTGAAAACTCCCCAAAAGAGCTCCTACCTTTGCACTACTCATCATCATAACCTCATATATGGATACGAAGCTTTTTTCCTTGTGGTAATAATGTAAAATTGAACTACATTCTTAATATCTGTATTGTAAAAAAGGATCCGCAACATTAATTTTCAAAAATGTTGTTCCAAAAACTGCCGCTATGTACTTCTCCTCTGCGAGAACTTTAATTTATATTCTCACAAATGTCTCCTGCATATTGACTACTGGGTGAAAAATTGTCGCTCTTCTTTATTCACTAAACTTATATATATAGCCTATTTATATTTTTATTAAGGGTGAAAGGACACTATGTTCCTCGTTAGTGAATGGGGGTGATTAGGGTTATGCGGTCTAGTCTGAAGGTTCGCTTCCTGTTCTTCAGGTAGCAGTAGGCTTCAACGTACTGTTCCCTACGTCTTCTGCCGAATCTGTGGATTTTGAG
>CAZECW010000190.1:0-3999 GCA_964510585.1 uncultured archaeon
ATCCCCTTTACGAGTACCTGCTTCAAGCGGTGGTTGAAGAAAAGCCGCCTCCACCAACTCGAAGACCGGAGAAGCCTCCGCCCATAACCCTAGAGATACCAGTGGAGAGGGTGGTGGTTTGAGGCAACGTAGACCGGCTTAAGTAAGTAAGTGTGGCTTCACTGGATAGAAGGGCTGAAGAACCTTTAAAGGAATCCCCTGCTTGGAGTAAAAGGTAGAGTCCGAGGTTGCTGCTACGGTTCTGGTGGCTGCTCACCAGCCAAAACCAGTTTTAATAACCTATCTCATTTTCAAATACTGGATTATGTAGTTGGTAGTTAAGGATCAACTATAAACAAATCGCTTATCACCAAGCCAATACAAATTAGTATCGCTTAATCTAAAGAAAATGAGGAATAAGTCCAAAAAGGTATTATTTGGTTTTACAACTAAAAGGGTTAGGCGTATACCGTTTTTTTTGAGTTCAAATATAAAAATAGCAGAAATGAAAGATTAACCCTTTGAAACGATTTCTTTGACTATGCCTACTGCTACCGTAGCGCCCGAATCTCTTACAGCAAATCTACCTAATTGGGGTATTTCTTTATACAATTCGACACACATTGGCTTCGTCGGTTCTAATTGTACTAACGCCGCATCGCCCCGTTTAATGTAGTCGGGATTATCTTCAACCACTTGACCCGTACGTCTATCGATTTTTGCTATTAGTTTTGTAAATCTGCAGGCTACCTGTGCTGTGTGAGCATGAACCACTGGGCAGTATCCAACAGATATTGCAGAAGGAAATTGAATTACTACCAGCTGTCCAACAAATTCTTTTGCGACGGTTGGTGGGCTAGTCTTATGTCCAGCAACATCTCCTCTTCTGAGGTCTTTTTTGGCTACGCCCCTTACGTTGAAGCCTATATTATCCCCTGGAACAGCTTCAGGAATAGCTTCGTGGTGCATCTCTATGGATTTGACTTCACCCTCTACATTAGCAGGCTGGAAAACTACAGTATCGCCTACTCTTAAAACCCCGGTTTCAACTCTTCCAACTGGCACTGTACCGACACCAGTAATTGTGTAAACATCTTGTATAGGGATTCTAAGCGGCTTATCTAAAGGCTTGGGAGGAACAACAAACTTGTCTAACGCTTCAACTAAAGTTGGTCCTTTATACCAAGGCATTTTATCACTGTGCTTGGTGATGTTATCGCCTAGCCATGCTGAAATTGGCACAAAATCCACATTTTCAACTTTGAAACCTACACTCTTAAGTAAGTCACTAACTTCATTCTTAACTTCATTGTATCTGTCTTGGCTCCAATTAACTGAAGCGTCATCCATCTTATTTATAGCAACGAGAATTTGGTTCACTCCTAGAGTAAATGCTAAATATGCGTGTTCTCTGGTTTGCCCTCCGATACCAATGCCTGCCTCAAACTCTCCTTTTCTTGCCGAAACAACTAGAATAGCTGCATCCGCTTGACTTGTGCCAGTAATCATATTTTTTATAAAATCGCGATGACCTGGTGCGTCGATTATTGTGAAATAGTATTTACCGGTTTCGAATTTCCAGAATGAAATATCGATTGTTAGCCCTCTTTCTCTTTCTTCTTTGAGCCTATCTAGAACCCATGCAAATTTAAAGCTCCCTTTTCCAATTTTTTCCGCTTCTTGTTCGTACTGTTTTATCGTTCTTTCGTCAATTGCGCCCATTAGGTAAAGTAAGTGTCCTACCATAGTGCTCTTTCCATGGTCTACGTGTCCTATGATGACCAAGTTTAGATGTGGTTTTTTTGTTGACATTTTTCATTCACTTCGTCTATTTTTTTCCATTCTTTGTTCTGTTTATTCATATTCTGTTATATTTAAATTTTTTTTGGGAAAACTATGAGAAATCACTTCAATCAAAATTATAAACTAATAATCACTGTATAGTAGGTAATGCAACATGAGGAGTTTAGAAGGATGGAATATAGAAAGAAGGGGAAATGGTCATTTATAAAAGACCCAATCTTTGGGTACATAAATATTTCTTATGATGAGAAGAAAATTATTGATACTGAACCTGTCCAAAGATTAAGACGTATTAGGCAACTAGCGGGTAGCGAATATGTTTACCCGGCAGGAGTACATACCCGATTTGAACACTCCTTAGGAACCATGTACCTCGCGGAAGAATTAACGAATTCTCTTGCACAAAAAGTGGAAATCGACCCGATAGAAAAAGGTATGGTAAAAATTGCTAGTCTGCTTCATGATGTAGGCCATGGACCCTTTTCCCATATTTTTGAGGCGTTATCAATAAGACATTTAGAAAAAACTCATGAAGATTTTACCACATGGATAATTAAAAATTCAGAACTAAGCGATGTACTAAATAATCTAGGACTAAATAGTGATAAAATCGCTAAACTGGCAGTCGGAAAGTTAGGACAAAAAAATAGATGGTTTTTGGATCAGATTATTGTAAGTGCAGTGGATGTAGATAAATGCGACTACTGTATAAGAGATAGTTACCACACGGGAGGAGATTTTGATTCAATTGATATTTTTCGTTTAATTTACACGATGGATATTCTAAACGAGAACCTCGCCGTAAATTTAAACTCCATATCAACTCTGGAAACATTCCTAATCGCTCGTTTAGAACTATTCAAAACTATTTATTTCCATAAAGCTTCTCGAGCAGTACAAATTATGTTGGAAACAGCAATGGAAAAGGCGAACGAAGAACTATCATTCATGAAATTTGATTCAGTTGAAGAGTATATAAAATTGGATGATTACACCATGTGGTCAATGTTGGATCAATGCAAAGCGTCCAGAGAGATAATCAATCGTTTAAAAAGGAGAGAATTGCTAAAGGTTTCTTATGAAAGGATTTCTTTTGCAAAAGACGAAGCCTTCTCAACAATTGTAACAAAAGACAAAGTACGCCAACAAATAGCGGAAGAAATTGCAGATAAAGCAGGAGTTGATAAGGATAAAGTCTACATAGACGTGCCTACACTCCCCTCTGTACCATACCACCATTCAATAAGTCTAGAACCTATGGAGATTCCCATATTTCAAGTAACACGCCACGGTGAAAAAGTACAACGCAACCTGTCAGAGGTTTCAAACATCGTCGAAGTTATGAAGGGATTTCTAAACATCATAAGAGTGTACACTGACAAAGAAAATAGAGAAGCAGTAGCAAAAGCAACAGAAAGTGTACTCGGACCTCCTTACAGCGCAAAAATTTCTTATTGAAAAGCCCCCGGATAACTATAAATCAATAAACACTTCAGATTATTTGCTATAAAAACATGTTTTCGTTCTTTGTCTAAGAAGCGCAGCTTATGTACGTTTTTAACCTATTTTTCGCGGATTTGGATTTTTGTTTTGTCTAAGCGGGGATACCGTCTTTTCTGCGTCTTTTAGTACCCTTTAAACGCCCTAATGTCCCTTTTTCAACGTCACTGTTTTTGCGTCCTCAGATCCGCTTTTCCATGCGGTACGCCCGCCCTTCACCTCTTTGAGAGCCCCTCAAAACCGTTCACACCAATAAACACTCTAGTTCTCCTCCTACTCTCGACTGGCTTTGACTGGCGTGAGCACTGAGATGTACTGTTCGGGGTGAGGAAGACCTAGCTTGTCCAGAGTGAGCCTGAGGGGAGGCGGCGGTTCTTCAAGCAGCCAGAGGTCTCCGTCCTGGAGAAACAGATGGAGAAGGTTTACCCTTCTGAAGAGCCAGAAGAGGGTGCGGGTGGTTATCTGCATCCCCTGCCTCCTGCACAACATCTGAAGAAGAGAGTAAACCATAAGAGCCAGAACGGTGACGAAGACTAGGGCTCTGATACACGCATCCTTGTGGAGGAAGATGGGGCGAATCCTTATGCACTGCTTCAGGTTTTTGAAGGCGTTCTCAACCTCGTGGTGGCTCTTATAGGCTCGCAGCACATCCTCCCTCGAGTACTCCTCCACGTTTGTCGCCAAAACATATTTACCTTCAAGCGCCTTTACCCTCGC
>CAZECW010000191.1:0-26662 GCA_964510585.1 uncultured archaeon
CCTGTAGATCTCTTCTCAACCATAGCAGAAATATTTACAGAGGGAGCGAAAACTTTCATAAACACCGCATCTGATAAACCAGAATATGCAGAACTGCAATCAAAGGGGGGCGAGAAGGCGAGATTCTACTTGCTGCCATACGTTCACCCCATGAAGGCAGTTAAGGTTTTTGAGAAAAGTGAAGCAAAGGCCTCAATGGATTCTGAGTCGGTTAGAAAGATTTGGGAGGAGGTAATAACTGAACAAATTAATAGGTTTATTACCAGAGGAGCGAAACTAGGTAAAGCCGACGCCTCCATTCTCTGTGGTCATCTTGCCACAAATAATGCTGTGATGGGTGAACTAGATTTACTGGTTTCTGCTTTTGAGGAGGCTCTCCCAATTTCTGCTCTGCAAAAAGATTCCTTCGACTACATAGCCTTGGGACACGCTCATAGACACCAGGTTGTGAGTAATTATCCTCCCGCAGTTTACAGCGGAGGTATACATCACGTCAGCTTTAATGAGGAAGGAGAAGAAAAGGGATTCATAGATTTAACTATAGAGAATGGTGAAACCGCCTGGAAATTTGTAAAATTGGATGTTCGAGAATACACCACAATTCAGGTGGACACCGTTGGCTCCAAGGATCCCACAGCTAAAATAATTGAGGAAATTGAAAAAGTTAGAGCCCAAAATGAAAGAAAAATTACGGGGGCAGTAATCCGGCTAATTGTAAAGGTAGAAGCCGAGTATCTAAAATATGTTAACTATAACAAGATATATGGAGCTTTAAAGGATGCAAGCTTCTGCTTAAAACCAGACTTCAAAATTGTAGGGGATGGAATAAAGGATCCAGTCATTCCTCAAGAATTGGGTCCTATGCAGGCTCTAAAAGAGTATTTGGAGTCTAAAAACTTGGATAAAGAGGAGGTTAAGGCCATTTTAGCTCTCGGAGAGGAAATAATAAGGGAAGTGGAGGAAAGAATGTGAACATACAGACTGTTAGCCTGAGGAATTTTAGAAGCTACGGGGATACAGAACAAGTCTTTGACGTCTCCAGTTACCCAATGGTGGTCATCACTGGAGATAATGGAAGTGGAAAGTCATCAATCATAGAAGCGATACTGTTCTGCCTATACGGAGAAACAAGCATAACCAGGGGAAAGGGGGAGATGAAGAAAAGCGAGCTTCTCAACGACAAAACAAACAAGGACGCTGTTGTCTCACTCACCTTTGAGCTAAATGGCAATATTTACCGGGTGGAAAGAACACTGGATAGAAAAAAGGGCACAAGTGGCTACGCCCGAATCTTTGAGGTTGGTCCCAGTTCAGGAACAAGGGCTAAACAAGCTGTGGCTCCAAAGGAGGTTACAAAGAGCATAGAGAGTCTAATCGGGATGGATTATGATTCCTTCACCCATTCTGTGGTAATGACACAGGGAGAGTTCGAAGCCTTAACGGAAGCCAAACCCGCTAAAAGAAAAGAATTGTTCATGAAAATGTTCGGACTCACAAAATATGAAGATTACTTAAAAGAAGTAAAAAATAGAAAAACTAATTTGAACGCAGAGATGGAAAATATTTCAGGCCAAATAAAAATATTAGAAGCTGATGTCGAAAAGGAATCAGAAACAAGGAAAAGCTTGGAAGAAGCAGAAAAAGAATTTGAAAAGGTAGAATCCGAGGTCACTAAAACAGAGCTGAACAAAAGGAGGATTGAAGAAGATCTCAACAAGGCGAGTGGGGACAAGAAAGATTACGATAATCTTCTAGAAAGACTGGCAAGTCTTAAGGAAGAAATAGGCAGCAGGCAAAGTGAACTTGAAAGTAAACAAGAAGAATACAAGGAGATTCTGAGAGCCGAGGAAGAGTTAAAAGAGATTCAACCAAAAATTGAAAGGTATAATGAGCTAGAGCCAAAGTTAAAGGAACTCCAAGAAAAATATATACAGAACCTTGAACTAACGGGAAACATTGGTAAATTAGAAAAAACCATCGAAGAACGAAGAAAAAGTTACCTGAACGAGATTGAAAGGTTAACCAGTGAAAAAGAGGAATCTATTAAGTTAATACAGGAGAACTCTAATCGTGTTAAGTCTCTGGAAGTGGAAATTGCTGAACTTGGAGACCCCGAATCGGAAATAGTAACTCTAGAGAAAAATAAGAAGCGTATCGAAAGTGAGAAAGATGCCGCTCTTAAGCGTTCGAGTGAGTTTGAAACAAAAATATCATCTATTAATGAAACACTGGAGACGCTGGAAAAAACCACCGAGCCGAAGTGTCCAGTTTGTGGCGGTGATTTGACAGAAGAGAAAAAAGAAGAGAGAGTTAAACACTTAGAGAACGAGAAATCTTCCCTCGAAGCAGAAAAAAAGAAAGTCGATGAAGAACTGAGGCGACTGAAGAAAGAATTAAAATCCATCGAAGAAGAGATAAAACAAAAAGAAAAAGCGTCGAAAAACTTGACACAAAAGAGGACTGAACTTCAAAACCTTAAAAACAAAATCAGTGAACTGCAAACAAAAGTTGAAAAGCAGGAAAATGAGCTGAAAACAAAGCAGGAAACCTTTTCCGAAGAGCGATTCGTTGAAGAGGAAAAGAAGAAAATTAAACAGCTGGAGGAACAAATTAAATCTTTAAAATACGACCGAGAATTGCACTCTAGGTTAGAGGGGGAATTTGGAGAGCTTAAGGAGGCTCCCCAGAAAGCTGCAGCTCTTACTGAGAAGGTTTCGAGAAAAGAGAAAGTTGTAAAAGAAATAGAAAAATTGGAAAAAATAATAGAAGAGAAAAAGGGAGCGTACGAGGCTGACGAAAAAAGAAAAAGTAATCTTGAAGATGCTGTAAGAAGATGGGAAGAACTGGATAAGGAATTCCGAAAAATTGAAGCAAAACTCTCAGAATTGCAAACCCGTAAGGGCGAAGCGAAGCAAAATGTAGAAAATCTGAATCGTTCGCTCCAAGAAATAAAAGGTAAGAGAGAACAACTTGAAAAAATTCGAAAGGAGTACAATGAAAAACAAGTTGTCAGCAATAGACTCAGCATACTTGAAGAGGCTTTCAGCAAGGACGGAATACCCTTCAGGATGCTCAAAAAAATTGTGCCCCTAGTCGCAGCCAAATCCACAGAATTACTCCACAAACTCACAGAGGCCCAACTGGGAATAGAAATAAACATGGATGAAGATAAGATATACGTTAAGGTTCTTGAGGCAGGAAAATCAAACCATGTGGGAAGGTACAGCGGCGGGGAAAAAATGAGAATAAACTTCGCCCTGAGACTAGCAATCAGCGAGATTTTAACAAAAATGGGGGGCAAAAACGCTAAAATAGAATCCCTAATGATTGATGAAGGATTCGGAGCACTAGACGACGACGGAAGACAGGCAATAATCAACATCTTCAATTTACTAGGGGGCAGCTTCAAGAAAATAATCGCAATAACCCACATAAAAGAAGTTCAAGAAATGTTTCCAGTCCAAGTCCGAGTTGAGAAGGTGGGAGATTTTAGCAGAATAATTGCGCCATAACCATAAAAAATGAGGTGGTGATAAAATGTCAGGTGAGGAGAATGATGAGAAATTAGTAAAATTTGTTGTATTAGAGAAAAAAGAGAGTGAAGGAAAAGAGGTGGAGCAAGTTTTCGATTTACCAAAGCTCTTTCAACAATTAAAAGACAAAAACCCAGAAACCCGTGAAAAAGCTATACATACCCTTGCTGACTGCGCCTGGATACGTGGAATGTTTGTTAAAAGTTTATATAACATTTTGGACTGCCTGAAAGATGAAAACGAAAAGGTCCGGGGAGGCGCAGCTGATGCCATTACTAAATACATCGAAGCAGGACTCACAGACCCACACATTTTATTTAAACTAGTGGAACAGTTAGAAGACAAAAGCGAGTATGTAAAAAAGAGAGTTGCAGATGCCATTATAAAGCACTGGGATAGTACACTTTGGCACATAAACAAGATCTATCTTGAAGTTTCTTTAAAAGATAGACTGCCAATAATAATTGAAAAAGCGAAAGCGTATCTACCTGAAAGAATCACAGATTATCTATTGCCAAAGAAAAATGGATCTAGTAGATGTTGTGTGTAAAGAAAAAATGCGAAAAGCGAGAAAAAAAGTCTTCGATCACAGAAAATCCATTTGAAACTTTTTATTTCCAATAAATTTAACCTATTTTATGGTAGATTTTGAATTGTTGCGAATTTTTTAATAAGTTTAGTTATTTTACTAAAATTTTTTTAATTTATGTATCAAATTTTTGGAAATTTTTTGCTT
Source organism: uncultured archaeon (assembly GCA_964510585.1). Lineage (GTDB taxonomy): Archaea > Asgardarchaeota > Jordiarchaeia > Jordiarchaeales > Jordiarchaeaceae > Jordiarchaeum. The sequence continues at coordinate 4,270 of CAZECW010000191.1, forward strand.
TTTTGGTAAAATTTTAAGAAAAGACTTTCATTAATAATTATTTAGGGTGCGGGTAATGAGTGTTGATGTTGGTGGCAGTCTAAATATAGATGAACTTCTTAACCTTGTTGAAACGAATTTGGAAAGCAAGAAGGCAAATGCTATTTTATAATGGATGTTAATTTTAAAATCTGGGGTAAAAAGGGGGACTTCCCCGAGGAAGTGTTAATAGCTCTAGGAATATTCGGATTAAACGACAAATACGTGTTCAAAAACGTAAAAGGTACGCATTACCCTAAAAAACTAAGTGTTAAAACAAACTAATTTTCAAACATCTAAATTTGACAGCTTAAAAGAATCGGGGATGGTAGACTTCTTCGATTTCACCTCCAAAATGAGTGTTTGGTAAAGCTTCTTTCTCGATTTAGAACCCAAAAATAAGAACAGAACAAAGCATTTTTACACCGCCTAAAGGAACCCCTGAGGCTATTTCCTAAAATTACTCAAAGCTTATATAAATGAGTGGGTAAAGACTTGTTAGTTTCGACATAATTATTAGCTTTATAGGAGGATGGTTGGTTTGGCGTTTAAAGCAGCTTTTTTGGCCCATGCTCCGGATGCTGATCCGCAGAAGCATAGGTGTGTGATTGAGACGGGTAAGTATAAACTTTTCGTGGTGGTGGTCAAGAGTCAGGATGAAGCACTCAAAGAGTGCAAGAATCTTGTGGAAAAAGAGGGTATCCACGCAATAATGCTCTGCCCAGGATTCACACACAAAGCCATAGCAGAAATCGTGGAAACAGTTGGGGAAAAAGTCAGCGTTAACGTAGCCAGAGGAGACGGCCCAAGCACCAGAATCGCAATCGAAGTAATGCAAAGAGAAGGCTGGTTCCCTGGAAGGTAAAAAAAAGGTAAAAGCAGTATTTATAGATTAGACTTCCACAAAAGGAGGGTGCAACCTTCTTTGAACATTGAAAAAAATTTGCCAATTTTACACATATTCTGAAAGCATTCACAGTGATAAATTCTTCCCAGTTTATTTCGTTTCTTTTAAATTTTCCTTTTTTGCCCTTTGTCTCATTTTTCGTTCTTTTTGGTGTGCCAAAAATAGTCTATTTTTGCAGAATAATTTAATGTAAGGGGAATGTTTATGCTGGTTTTTCAAAGGCATTAAAAGTGTAGTTCTAATAACGGTTTTTTAATTTCCGTTAGAGCAAAACAGTTTAAGACTTTCAGGTATGCTGAAAAAGGTTTCAGTTCTCTTAGCAAATTTTAGTTTAGAATTTAATCTTTTTTGACTTTAAGGTAGGCAAATTTTGTGTCAAATAGAAATTCGTAATTCCAGATTTATATCGAAATGGACTATTTGGGAACTCTTTAATTTGAACTAGTTTTGCAAGCTTCATTTTAAGGGTTGCTATTGATTTACATGAATTTTTTGTCCCCTACTAATCCGCTCCATAGAACTATTATTTTGGGCGCACGGATTCGGAGGAACTATTAAGGGATGTTTACTTGAAGAGCCCAAACTATTGGTGAAAAATGGAAGCGATACCGGGGCTCACCCTAATGCCTTTTCGTCATTTTCGACTTATCGGAACTCTCAGCAGTTCATCGCCCAGTATCTAACATCTTAAATTGCGACTACCTATTTTAATGTGTCTAATTTCTAGTGGATGAGAGCACAGATAAAAAGCTAGGAAAACTAACTCTCAGCCAAGTACGACGATGTTCCCTTCATTGGCATCATCTTAAAGAGCGATAAGAATGCAGAAAGATCATACTTACTATGAAAACATATTTTCATCCTTTGCTATGAAAAGTATTTTCATAATTTACCTGTAATGCGCAAGCATATGTGGGTTTATCTGTAACGCATAAGCGTGTGTAGGTTTATTCTAGAAATTTCCGAGCAAAGATTGAGAAGCGATGAATTCGAAATTACAGGGAAGACTCCAATTCTACCATCCAGTTAGATTTATTATCCGTAAAATTGTGAGATTTCAAAAATTGGTGATTTGGACTGTAGCAAATTGTTAACTACCTTGAATTGCAAAGTGACTATTAGGGTATATTCTTTATGGGTGATGATTGTGAGTGTTTGGGTGGATGAAACTAGGCGAATCCTTGAGATAGTTTAAGGGGCAGAATCCCAGAGACTGGTTGGAGTGCGTTGGCTCCCTTGCTGGCTCTGTGCTTGTTTTGAAATTTTGTTGGTTATTTTTTTAGGGGGTTTAGGTGTTCGAGGCATATCATTTCTTTTATGTATTCTAGGGAGTTTTCGTACAGGTTTTGGAGCATGTTATTGAATTTTTCCAAGTGTAGCCGTAGCTTGGGTTCTAGGGCTTTTTCCGCTGCCTTTTTTCTAACTTCTTCTATTATTTCTAGAAATTGTTGGATTTCCTGATAAACTAGGAGGTCAAAGTCTAAGCTTCTTTTATGGGAGGGTACACTTTCTTGAAAGCGGGGGATTTCCCTGTCTGCGGGAAGCTTTTTATACATATCCAGAAGGTCGTCTGGTATCTTGAGTGAGTTGATTGTTTCTACCAGTTTAGCCATTTTAAACATGGTGGCCGTATTGCAGTTTAGGAGCCTTATGACGTTGCCCCAATGTATGGCATGAATATTACTTTCTAATTCAATTTTTAGGGCAATAGCCTTATTGCTTATTCCCTGATTTACTAGTCTTTGTGATAGAAGATTAAGCCGGTTAACCATCCTTTTTTTGGTTTCAATATTTTCAACAACGTTTGGATTCCTTGAAGTAAGGGATTCTAGTAAAATTACGATCATCTCATATGCGAGTCTAAACAACTGGTCGACAACCTTTTTCAAGTTGAACTCAGAAGGCTCCGATATATTTTGGATTATGATTGAATTCTTGGAGTCCGAGACAACCTCAAAACCTATGAGGTCTTGCAGGGTGTCCATAACCAACCTTTTTATTGAAGGATCCATTTCCCCCTTCTCGGTTAACATTTCAATATTGTCGAAGCCGTCAATATAGGCCCCCTGAACTATTGCGGGTAACATCCCACTGGGAAAATTATCCACAACAATTTTAGGAACCGGTTTTTCCCTCGCCTTTTTGCCCTTATGAACTTTAGATATTACTAAATCATCGCCTACATACTTTACAGAGATGACATCCCCCTTCTTAATCCCATTGCTCTCTACCCAATTTTTGGGCAGACAAAAGATATATGAAGCCTTACCTGAAGTTTGCACTTTGCGAAACTCCAAATTTTCATCTATTCGCCTAATATCCATCCCACCAATTCAAACAGCATGATTAGTTTTCTGTAATAAAAAATTATGTTTTCACATAAATGTTATTATCAGAATTTTTAAGCATATCTTTAAACACGTAGCAATACATACACATACGTACCTAAATATGCATGCTAGGTAATGAATTTTAAATGCTCTAAGGGAAAACAAGGTAGATACTCTCAATTACGCAAAAATGTCTGAATGGCCGAAATTTTGTTCTGGTGTTTGATGGACAATTTTTTAAGCTCGTTTGTATAAGCGATGCATTTTGGTGTATCCATAGGAGAGTTTAGTCTGATTCTCTTTTTTTCAGAAACTGTGAATGCAGTTTTCCCTCTATGGTGCCTGTTTTAAAGTGTCGAAATTTGGGGTATATAAAAAATATTAATTATGTGCAAATGTGATTATTAACTCATAGGACCCTTAGTGGTGATGATTGTGAGTGTTTGGGTGGATGAGACGAAACGAATCCTTGAGATAATTAAGGAGCAGAAGCCCAGAGACCGGTTGGAGTATGTCGGCTCCCTCGCCGACTTGAACCTTGCCCTTGCCAGATCCGTGAATGGTTGGGATGAGTGGCTTAGAAACCCCCAAATTATGACCATACTTACAGAGGAAGAGCTGCGCCAGGTCTATGAAAGATTCAAACCAATAGTCATCAGCTTCCTTGAACTGGACATATGGATTACAGAGAAAAAGATTTCTGAACAAAAATAATACACGGAACCACGCACGCTCAATAAACCAGAGTAAAACAGTCTATGCATGTTTTCATAGGTATTTCCACGTCTTGAGTGCAAAATGCTCTTCAAATCCTTCTCTTTCTCTTTTTCGGGAGTAACTCACACAAAACTGGATTTTTCGGTTCTAGATCCCTCCAACAATCTATACCATTCTCCAAGGGTCGTTTAGAAATAATTTGACACCATATTTAGGCTCCAATAAGGCCAGTCACTTCTCAACTTCTCTAATCCTAGCTTAATAGTCACCCAAAGATGGCAGTCATTTTGGAGAAATTTTCTAAAAGGAATTTTCAAAAATAGTCTTCTAAAAAGGATTAAAATGGTTTATTTCTTTACGAGGGGCTGAACATTTAAAACAATTGGTTCGTTGAGCTCATTATTTTGGGGCATTAATTTGGGTTGTTTTGAGCCAAAAAAGGGATAGGAAAGGTTTTCGTTTATCGCCAGTTCGAGAAGAAGATTATGTAGGCTACCACTTCGTCCAGGTAGTTTTCTATGTTTTCATCTGTGTAGCCTATGGCTGAATTGTTGCTTGCCTTAATGGTTTTTCCATCAAGGTAGAACCTTGTTGAACCCGAAGAGGACATAATTCTATCGCGGGAGTATCTTCCTATGGTGCTTCTGCTGGAGTTCATAATGTAACCGTTTTCAATGTATCCTATGGTGCTTCTGCTGGAGTTCATCACCCTACCGCTCTCAACATAGCCAAGAGTGCTTCCACTGCTTGTCATTATTCTACCCCTCTCTACACGGGCGATAGCGGACCTGCTACTATTCCTAATATACAAGGTTTAACCTCCTTATCTTTTTTGAAATTCGAAGCTCAAGAAGGGTGGAAAAAAGGGCACTCAAAGAATCAAGTCATATAATTTAAAGTTTCATTCACCGCTATATTTTGAAACCACTTTCCACCCTAAGAATCCTACAAGGATTCACTTGATTTAAAGATAACAAAGACGACGAATATAAACGTTTTTGGCAACCTAAATAATACATCCCATAAGCCACAAAAGCCAAGATGGAAGGGACAAAGCAAGTCAGCCAAGCAGATGGAAGGGTAGCACTGCCCATAGCTAAATTCGTAAAAAGAGTATCAACATTCCTCTCACCGGAAATTTTTAACCTGATAACAGTGAAGCAAGAGGTTCAGAAAACCCATTACTAAGAATAGGAATGAAGCTCAAATAAAAAAAGGGTTAAAAACTAATTTAACTTTATGATAGGGTAAATTGTTGTGTTTGGTAGGTAATTTTTGCATCTTATGCATGTGAATCCGAGGGGCTTTCCACACTCGCTTTTGGATAGCGCGTCACATTCACCGAGTTCTCCGTCACCGCAGAGGTGGAGAAATGTAATGTTTGACGTGTTTCCGCAAATGTAGCATTCATAATCGTATTCCACAGAAGACACCTTTTTGTTGCTGAGAGTTACCACAAATTTTTCTATTAGGAGTCTTCTGCAAACTCCACAGGCGCAAACCACTTCGTCAGTAATTACTGTTGTGGGACAACCGCAACGGGGACAATTTTTGTAGGGTTTCTTAATGCTGACTCCAAAAAATGTTTTAACCACCAGCTTCTGATACCAAGCACACCACCTGCAGAGCTCAATTAGGACATAACCCTTGCCTGTTGAAACAGCCTTTTTGCAGGCAGTTATAAGTTCACCTTTTTTAAGCACCGCTTATCCCTTTCACATAGAAGATAAAGGATTAGTCTTCTAGACTTATCTTTTTTGCCTGTTTTGCCCTTATAAAGGCCACAACTAATTTCGCAAATTATCCCCTCCTTTTTGGAGGCGCAACAAAAATACGAAAAAACAGGGGAGAAGCTATAATCGAAAAGCCACAAAAATTTGAATTTGCGGTACGCTTGTCAGAATACGCCGTGGAAAATTTGGTTTTTATTTACTATCAAGCTTTCAGGCATATGTTTGTTGCTATTAGAAATATTTTTTGTACAAGAAGAGCGGTTTATGAGTGTTTCTTGTGGGGGGGATTTAAAAAAAGGGGATTATTGTTTGAAGATTTGGAATGAGCATTTATCGTTGCCCGCGCTTTTTAGGGAGGTTATTTTGATTATTACGTCTTTTCCGAATTTTTCTTCGACGACTCTTCCTATGAGGCTCTCTGTGTATGTGCAATAGAATTTGTTTGAAATGTCGAATCCCATTTTTTCAAATGGGCAAACAGTGATGTCTATTTCGACTTTTTCGGGGAACTCCTTCAATTTTACGCCATCATTCCCGGTGACTGGGGATATAACTTCTTCAACAATGATTTTTGCAAATTCTCCAAGGGTGCAATCTGAAAAACCGTTTTTACTCTTTATTCTTTCAGCCGCTTTCTTTCCTAAATCCCTACCAACCAAGCGAAACACTGCCCTAATCGTACCAGCGCCCATCGTCTCTTCGAGGCGGGCAATCACATTCTTAAGAACATTTCCCGAAAATTTATAAACACGCTCTTCTTCCAATTAAAATACACCTCGTAGTTTTAGCGTTGCCTCGGGAACTATATATTAGAGAGGGCAATGGCAGATGGATCGCCTCAGGATAAAAATGTTTTGTTTAAAAAAGAATGGGCCCGATGTAAAGAGTATGTATTTTTGGTGTTTAGTATTGTGGAAGTGTTTTTCTTAACTCCTCTAATAAGTCTCAGAATTGGAAAAAAGGTTTATAGTGCCTCTTTTACAGGCAACCAACAAACAAAAATACTTACCCTCTTTGCAAAAAATACACACTACATTGTCATCGGAGTTTGTAGAAATTTTTTTATTTGTATTATTTTATTGTATTTTGGTGATGTATAATGTCTTTTCATAAATACAAAGTTAAGGTTTTAAGTGGTTACAGGATATCCATTCCACAAGAGGTCAGGTCAAGATTTAACGTTAAAGTTGGTGATGAACTAGACTTAGAAGTCAAGGGCGGAAGGCTAATCATCTCTCTTACGAAGGAGAGCCCCCTCATAATGCTTGCCAGTATAGCTGAGGAGGCCCCCTCAGACGTCGGTGGTGACGAACTCTTCCTCAAAGAGCTGAAGGGTAAGCTTGGTGGTTTAAGTGAGGTTCGTTGATGCTCCAGTCTTCATAAAGTGGATGTCTGCCTCTAGGAAAGGCTTGTCCTTGGAGGCAGCGATCAGCGGATACGTCCTCTACCGGATTGAGAACATGGAGCCAGCCGTCACAACAACGCTTGTTAAAGACGAGGTGTTAATCTGGCTCTCCCGCTACAGGGCTAGCGCACTTCCCACTTTCATTAAAGCCATCAGGTCTCTTTACTCCCTTGATATAATTGCGCCAACACTAGAAGATCAGGAGAACGCATGCAGCATGTACGGGAAGCTTCCCATAGGTTTATCTGACATCATAAGCTTTACAGTAATGAAGCGTTTGAATATAACAGAAATATACACTCCAGATAAAGAGTTTGAGAAAAGCGGGGTTAAAACAGTTTTCTACGAGCTGGCGGAAAGAGAAGGGTTTAGAGAATTCACCGATTTCCTGAAAACCAAAAATTACAACCTTGCGTTCTAAAATCGGCACCCATCCAAAGCAGGAGTCTCAAAAGATACTACTATCTAAAATCCTCAAGAATCTTAATAATTTTCTCTTCAGACATAAAAAACCCACTAAAAATTGTTGTCAAATGGATGGTTAACAATCCCAGGACTTACGTAGTTAAACCTTGAACAGGGATATACTATTATTGTTGTTAATTAAATTGTTAACAAAGCTTATTTTTAAATATTTAACTAATCTCTTAATATATTTGGGTGAAAAAGGGTGGAAGAAAAAGAGAGAGACAGGAAACGCGTAGCCATTCTAGTTGCTGGCGGAATATTGTTCGTTGTCATTTTGCCAATCCTTTGCATCTTCGTTTCGCAGCTGGTAGATTCTTGGTTCGGCTTCCCGAAGCTAGTTTCCCAACAATTCAACTTCGCTGTTGCAGCAATATTTTTCGCGGTTGGATTTTTTTGGGCCATATGGTCAAATGTTGACCTATTCCAGAAGGGTGAGGGAACACCAGTGCCAACCAGGATGACGCAGACGAGGAAGCTTGTGGTGGATGGAGCCTACAAATATACCCGAAACCCCATGATGTTTGGCTACTTACTTATCTTAATAGGCTTGGGCTTTCTCTTCAACTCTCTCTTCCTTACACTGGGTGTCACTTCAATTTTCACCGTAGTGCTCGTGGCATTTATTAAACTCTGGGAAGAGAAGAACTTGGAGGAGCGTTTCGGCGAATCCTACATAGAGTACAAAAAGAAAGTCTCCTTTATAATCCCCATGCCGCCCAAGAAACAAGAATAACCGCCCCTCAATATTTTTCACATTTTGTTCTTGAGAAATTTATCCACCTGTCCTTGTGAAAAAATTGGATCTTGTGTTGATGGAATATGGTTGATTTGTGGGTTGTGCTTCAATGGGTTTTGGTTGCAATTCTACTTTACTTGGTGCACTTTTTATTTATCGCTAAAGTTGTTAGGCACTACTTCCATTTTCCAATTCCCGGTTTTTTAACCCAGCTTATCGATAACCCCATTCGAAGGAGAATTCAAAGGCCTGAGGTGCTGGCTGAGCGGATGAAGCTTAAGCCGGGAATGATTGTTGTGGAGGTAGGTCCCGGCAAAGGAAACTACACTAAGGCCGTAGCTGAGAAAATTCTGCCCGGAGGAAAAGTGTATGCAATTGATATTCAGGAATCCGTTATTGAACGCTTAAAGAAGAGAATCGAAAAATGGGGAATCACAAATATTATCCCAAAAATTGATGACGCATATAACCTATCATTCGCCAACCAAAGTGTAGACAGAATCCTAGCCATTTGCACACTAGCAGAAATTCCAGAACCAGTTAAAGTACTGCGCGAATTCCACCGAGTCCTGAAGCCAGATGGCTTAGTGTGCCTTAGTGAAATGTTCCTAGATCCAGATTACCCAAGGAGAATCACAGAGAAGCGATGGGCTTCCGAAGCAGGTTTCGAACTTAGGGAGGAATTCGGAAACTTTTTCATATACCAACTGAACCTCGGAAAAAAATCAAAAATAAACCAAATAAATGTCTAGAAGAGTTAAATTGTTTAAGCGTCTTGAAAGATTACCTCTTTTTACTCTTCCGGGGTTGTTTAAATCGACTGCTTCGGCTTCGCATCACTAAATCTCCGATGGAAAAATTTACAGTGAAGGATTTTCTTTATCTACATCGCTTTACTTGTTTAAGCCCTCCTGGGCAATCATGTCCAAAAAATCGGGCAGCTTTTTTCTCCATAGGTTAACGGCATATTTTCAATACAATGCTCATACATACAAACTCCATTTTGCTCCTCCCATTTTGGATTAGGTTCAAAGCAACGGGAATAGCCACATCTAGCATATAAACACCTTTCGCAATCTTCCCACATATCAGGACTGACGTTACCTGGACGCGTACACTTGAAGATTCTCTCACCCTTCTTGACGCTCAACCCAAAAACCTTCAAATACTCTATATGGCCAAGCCATCCCAAATTAACTCAACTATATGATATATTAGGTTAGGCACCAATGTTTCTTAGACTCATTTGGTTTTATTTATTAATATATTTTTGTGTATTGTTATTATTTTGTTTTCCTTAACGTCTTTTGTATAGATAATGGTTTGGGTTGGGGCGAAAAACTCGTATTTTATTAGTTCTCAAGCTGAAAACTTTCACTATTTGGAAATTTTGGCAAAAAGTTTATATTAGATTTAATTATAGCTGTTATCAACAATTCTAATAATAGGGCGCTACCAAATAGAAAGAGGTAATATTCATGGAGACTGATTATAGAAAAATGTGGGAAGATTTGGGTATAAATATGAAAAAACATGACCAACTTTTAGCAGCTCTACCATTAGTGTATCAGGACATATACCTAACCCAGAAGAATAGGCCCAAGGCTATGGAGTACTACGACTTTGTAATCTCCGGGGTGCATGGAATAAGGGTAAAGGAACTTTTGGATGCCAAAGAGGACGGTAAAAAGGTTGTGGCATATTTCTGCCTCTATGTTCCTGAGGAGCTAGTCATCGCTTCCAATGCAGTGTTGGTGGGGCTTTGTGGCGGTTCGAATTTTGTAGACCAAGAGGCAGAGGAAGTTTTACCCAGAAACATTTGTCCCCTGATTAAGGCTTCCTATGGATTTAAGGCTGCTAGGATTTGTCCATACTTCCAAGCTGCCGACATTTGTGTTGGAGAAACAACATGCGATGGAAAAAAGAAGATGTACGAACTACTAAACGAACTTTGCCCCACTTATACGGTAGAGGTGCCCCAGAAACCAGACACAGAACAAGCCAGAGAACTCTTCTACAAGGAGATTATGACCCTGAAATCCAAGCTGGAAGAACTCACGGGCCACAAAATAACTGTCCAAGATTTAAAGAAATCAATTGAAATTGTTAACGCAAAGAGAGAAGTTCTCGACAAGCTTATCAGCACAAGAAAAGCGGTTCCTCCACCAATAAGCGGTAAGGATTCCCTGCTTGTTTCTCAAATAGCCTTCTACGATGATCCCCAAAGATTCACCCAGAAAACGGCGGAGCTGGTAGAAGAGCTTCAGGAAAGGATCAAGAATAAGGTGGGCGTAGTAGACGCAAATGCTCCAAGGATAATGGTTTCAGGGTGTCCCATGGCAATTCCCAACTGGAAACTCCACAACATAGTTGAGAGTAGCGGAGCAGTCATAGTGGTGGAAGAGTCCTGTGTGGGAACAAGATACACAAGTATGGGCAAAATAAATAATTCTGCCAACACAGTTGAAGGACTCGTGAAGGCGATCTCAGACGCCTATCTAAACATTCACTGCTCCTGCTTCACACCGAACACCGGAAGAATAGAAGATAATGTTAGGCTGGCAAAGGAGTTTAAGGTGGATGGAGTTATCCATTACACTCTGCAGACTTGCCATGGCTACAATATTGAAGCGGCCAAAGTAGAAAAAGCTCTTAAGGAAATCAACGTGCCAATGCTAAGGATAGAAACTGACTATAGCACTGAGGATGTGGGTCAGATAACCACCAGAGTGGAAGCTTTTCTGGAGATGCTCAAAAAGTAAAAATTTTTTCCAGTGATTGCAATGAGTGCTGTTGTTGTGGGCCTTGATATGGGCTCAGTTTCAACCAAAGCTGCAGTGCTTGAAGATTCTCGAATTGTGGGGTATGCAATACTCCCCACAGGATTCAGCCCTCAAGATTCAGGCAGAAGCGCAATTATTGAGGCCTGCAGGAGGGCGGGAATCAGCCCAAAAGATGTTGTATACATTGTGGCCACTGGTTACGGCAGGATAAATGCTCCCTTTGCAAACTCTCGAGTAACAGAAATAACCTGTCACGGTAAGGGAGCCTTCTATATGAACAATTGTGCTCGCACCGTGATTGATGTGGGGGGACAGGACAGCAAGGTCATCTCAATTAATGAGAAGGGCCGAGTTGTGGATTTTCAAATGAATGATAGGTGTGCTGCGGGAACTGGGAGGTTTCTTGAGGTTATGATGAAAACACTAGGCATGAACTATGAGGAAATGTCTCATGCTGCAATTAACTCAGAAAACCCCTCAAAAATATCTAATATGTGCACTGTATTTGCAGAGTCTGAAGTAATAACTCTATTAGCGAAGGGTGAAAGCAGGGGAAACATCGCAGCGGGACTGTGCAACTCCATTGCTGAAAGAATAGCAACAATGGTCAAAAGGATAGGGTTGAAGGAAGAAGTAATAATGACGGGGGGAGTCGCAAAAAACAGGGGTGTAGTTAAACTTCTGGAAAATAAACTAAACACAAAAATACTGGTGCCCGAAGAGCCACAAATAATAGGTGCGCTGGGAGCAGCCTTAGAAGCAAGAGAAGCTATACTCGAAATCAAGCAAAACCAATTCATTAATTGACAGAAAACTTGCAGTACCTGCTCCACCGCACAACTTTACCCTTTTTTCAAAAAAATTAGTCGAAAAATAAAAAATTTTGAAATCAACAATGTAAAGTTGCAAAAACTCACAGAAACGCATAAAAAAATTAAAAAAAGGAGTTATACAAGACGGCAGTAGTATCTAAAAAATAAATCTTACTTTCAAAATTATTATAGTAACTGGTGCATTTTTTATCGTATTGAGCTTTGGGAGTTTGTCAAAATGGGTTTATTTGACTATAGTTCTTATCTTGTTGAAGAAAAGTTGTTGACTCCCCGATACACTCTCATCATAAAGAATGAGAAGGGTGAAGAGCTGGGAAAAGCGGTCAGTAAATTTCTCTCTTTTAGGGGAAAAATTGAATTCATCGACAGCCAGGGACAAAAAGTGGGCTTTATTGAGGGAAAACTGTCTGCTAGGCCCACCTTCAAAATAGTGGATCGGCACCAGAAGCACATTGCCACAGTTAAGGAGAAGATGTTAACTATTCGCAGCGAGTGGTGGGTGGAGGATCCGGAGGGTGAAAAAATTCTATTTGTAAAGGGCGATGTTTGGGGTTTAGAGTATAAGATTGAGGACAAGTCTGGTCTAGTGGTTGCAGAGGTTTCAAAAAAGTTTTGGTCTATACGCGACCATTTCGGAGTTAAAATAAAATACGACTTCAACCCCTTCCTTGTACTATCCATTGTGGTGGCGTTGGGCTTCCAAAACCAAAGAGCTTCTGCCGCGGCTGCTTCCTAAAAAATTTTGGAAAAATTTTGGTCTGCTTACAATGCGTTTAGAGTTATTAAAATTTTTGTGGTGTTTTTATAGTAATATCTAAAGCATATATAGGAATAAAAGTTTCAAGCCTTTCCTATTTTAATGGACAAATCGGCACTAGTGAGGGTACTCTATCCGCGTTTTAGGGCTGATTCGGCATGGATAAAAAAATTGACGAGTTAATGGGAAAAATTAAATCCTCAATTTCTGGGAAAAGTTATCTGGCTTTGATGGATGAGGAAGGGAACATTCTATATAACAATTTTTACCCTAACCTAAATGGTTACATTAAAAACTTTGCTCCGGCCATTAAAACAATGGATGTGGGGGATTACCAAGTTAAAAACTATGCCAAAAGCTGTTTAATAATCTACAAGGTCAGCGACAGGTTAGCCCTGGTTGCAGAAAGCTACGTTAAGGAAGGTTTACTCATTTTTACAATAAAAAACATAGCGGAAAAATTCAAAGACCAATTCTTCGAACTAGACATTCTACAAATGTTCTCACACATGGCAGAGGAAGAAGGGGAAGCCAAGATAACAGAGCAACTATTATGAGTATCTCTTAGCAGATTTTTCATTCTCTAGCTTTGTCCCTTCCAAAGAATCAGGGTGTCTATACAGATAAGGATGTTAATTGGTTTTCTTAATTTTTCAAAGGTAGAATAAAAAATTTAAGTCGTATATTGATTATTTTATATGTGAGGTTTTAGATTTGGGTTTGTTTGACTATAGAACTTATCTTATTGATGAGAAGTTGTTGTCTGTACGTGACACCCTGATTATTAAGGATGAGAAAAACCAGGAACTGGGTAGAGCTGTGAAAAAGCTTTTGGCGCTGAGAGAAGAAATAGAGTTCATCGATAGTCAGGGGAAGAAGGTTGGAGGAGTTAGGAGGAAAATGGTTGCCGCCAGGCCCGCCTTTGAAGTCTATAATCAGAACAAGAAATTGGTGGCAAACATTAAAAAGAAAATTGTGGCCATAGGTGATGACTGGTGGGTAGAGGAACCCAAGGGCGAAAAGGTACTAAACGTTGATGGAAACATTCTAGATTTGGAGTACAAAATAAAAGATAAGCTTGGTCAAGAAGTCGCCGTAGTGTTAAGGAAACTCTTTTCCATACGCGACCACTACGGTGTCAAAATAGTTCGAGACGTTGACCCCCTACTGATCCTGGCCACAGTTGTATCTATAAATATGGAAAAAGAGAGAAAGGATTAACTTCATGAAGAGGACTCTAACAGTTAAAAATTGAACGCAGAAAAAGGTCTCACTCTTTTCTTTTCGCTAAACACGAGGCGACGCACATTCCCTTTTCTTGACTCTATAGCACTCTCTCTCACACAACGACCATATCAATCATTAATGGGATGTAAGACTACCATAAAGCGAACAATAATCCAAATCGTAGATTGGCTTCTCTAAAAGGCTCAAAGAGTATTTAAAGTTAACAAACTCTGTAAAACTCTTTTTCCATAGTTAACTAGGGGATTCTTCAATTTTTTGAGCCTTCTAGTGGAAATCTCCATTTATTTATTTCCCGTTTTGCCCCATTAAAAAGGCTTATTAGATTTTCCTAGCTTGAAGAATCAGTAAGAATGGGTGGAATTTAAATGAGCTTAAAGCGAAGCTTACTCATTTTCACCCTGCTAATGCTTCCCTTAACAGGATTAACGGTAAATGGGGTACTTTATTCGAGTAGTTCTTACCAATCCTGTTTGAGTTTTTCAGCCACTGGATATACTTGTGGAGCAGGTCTTGTAGCTAAGGATGTAAATGTGATAGTCTTGAATTCTGATACAGACCATGATTTGCTTCAGTATCGCCCCCAAGATTGGAAGGTTTCTTCGGTAAACATAACTCTCTCAAATATAACTGCGCCAACCCACACCATGGAAATCGAAACCTACGGTCATCAGGCACTCCCCCTGTATCTGAAGGAGCTCAATATTCTTATTGTGGGCGTAATGTCCTTTAGTTTAACACCCGGGCAGAGAGTCTATTTTAATAAGCTAAGCGCGCTTCTCATCAAAGTTCCTTTTAACGAGACTGCATTCGCAGATGTAGCAATTCTTAATGCCACAATTCACCCTACTTTCGGCCTAATTCCCAACGAAACACTTTTCAGCGCACAAAATGTGTCAGTTGAAGGCGGCCCCCTAGAGTTTAAAAACCTCACACTACTGCCTCCAGACCAATATATATTTCTAGATCCCAACATCAACCAAACCGCTCAAAATACTTACTTTGTGGGGATAACCCAGAATATAAGCAGCCCACCAACTTCAACTTTATATTGGTTCTATGATGTAGACTCACATGTTCCCAACGGGAACGCTGGAACCGCCATATTTGCGATGTACCATATTCCCAATGATGCGCCCTTTTTTGTTGGTGATAGGGATCCCACCGATAATGAGATGTTTGATTTTTGCCTGAAGCTTTACTTGAATGCTACTCTACCTTCTCAGCAATATCCGTTGCCAACTGATATTGGTTTGATGATAAATGGAACGCCTGTTATAAACATGGATCAGGGGATGGGATGGTGGTACACCACTGAGAATCTTTCTGGTGAATCGTTATTTTTTGATGTTTCTTCGACTTGGAATACTACGGTGAGCTTTACTGCAACCATTCTCATAACTTATCAGTCAGCGCTTCTAAGCATTTTCTTCACAATGTTCACCTTTAGCATTTATTATCAGAATCAGGCAAGATATCATGAATATTTGTTTTTGCTTGCACTAGGTTCTGTTTTGGCTGGTGGTTTTGGTGGCTACAAGGTAAATAGGAGAAGAATGATTCCGAGAAACGCTTTGCGAAGTTTTGAACACATAATTGTGGATCACAAAGGTACAGGTGTTCTTCTCTGGGTTTTTGACTTCGTATCGATGGAACATGATGTGGCTTTGGTTTCGGGGTTCGTATCAGCCATTAAATCTTTCTTGGAAGAAATGAAGGTCGGGGGACTAAAAAGGCTGGGAACAGAGTTTGGAACCTTCATCAGAGAAGAGAGCGAACTTCTGACCGTAACCTGCATCACCAGTGACATTGGAATAGACGAAGAACTCTGGATTAGAGGCAAACTACACAAGTTTCTCACCAGCATAGAGCAGCAGTATCATATGCAGATTGAAAACTGGAAGGGCGAAGTAGGCCAATTCAACGAAGCTTTCCCCCTAATTCTGGGTTCAGTAATAGACTTGGATAGAGTGAGGAAACTTCAAGAGCATAAGGTTGAGGACTTAAGACGAAAAAGAGAAAAACTGCAGAGAGAAGTGAACAGGTACGGAGCCATGCTTGAAGAATTAAAATCTAAGCACGACTCTGGTGAACTAAACTACGATGAGTACAACAAAAAGCGGCTAAAAATCGAGCACAAGTACGACAAGGTTCAAAAGGACTACATATACGCAAGCCTATTCCTCTCCAAGGTTCCCCTGGAAACAGAGGTTTCACCCAAAGAGATGGAAAAGCTGAAAGAAATACAGGAACGCTTCTTTGAAATAAAGATGCAGATTCAAGAGCTGCGAAGAAAAGAGAGCGAAGGAACATTTAACGAGAGTGACAGGAAACAAAAGGAAAAGCTTCAAAAAGAACTAATGAAGCTGATAGAGAAACTAGACAAATACAAAAAGGAATAAAAAAGGAGACTTGGGAAACCTTTACACCGCTACTAAGCCTCTTCTTTTCCCTTTTATTCTGTAAAACCATATGTTTAACTATTCTTTTCACAAGTTCGACACAAAGTACCACAGAACTGTCTTTGCAATAATAGGTGTTTCATGTTTTACATCGATTTTGTTGTAAGGTCTATGGCTCTTTGGATCTCTTTTTCTAGGAATTCTGGTAAACCGAAGACTCTTATATCCATAAAGCCTCTTACTATTAGGGATGATGCTTCCTTTTCAGAGAAGCCTCTAGCCATGAGGTATAGTATTTGTTCCTCGGCGATTTTTCCCACCGCAGCTTCATGGGAGAGTTCTGCTCCACTTCTGGTGCCGATTAGTTCTGGAATTGCGTGGATGGTGGCTGTGTCTGAGAGCAGGAGCCCGTTGCATTCAAGGTGTGCTTTACTCTTTGAATTGTTTCCTACTAACATTCCTCTAGAGTAGACGTTGGCTTTATCTGTGGCAATTACTCTGGAGCTTACTTCGGCTCGGGTTTCATCTCCGTCCAAGATAACCTTTGACCCCAAGTCTATGTTGGAGGAGCCGCTTGCATAGATGACTGAGTTGAAAATTGCTGTGGACTTGTTCCCCTTACAGTAGGCTGTGGGGTAGCTCTGAATGCTTCTTACTGGTTTTAGGAGTATATAGTTGTTTATGTAGGTTGCCCCGTCTTCGAGAAGGACCGCTGTTCTTGGGCGGACATCAACCTCCTGCTTCCAGTTGTGAACCATGGTGAAGGTTAGTTTTGAGCCCTTCTTTAGGTAGAATTCAGAGATGCCCACATGGAGGCCCTTACGGAGGTTTGGGTGGGCAACGCAGCCTGTTATCAATTGGGCTTCTGAGTCTGGCTCCAGCACCACAATGTTGTGGACGTTTTGGTCAATATTTTCACCCGCCAAATAGAGGCAAGACTGGAGGGGGAGGGTGATTTTTACTCCTTCAAAGACATGGATGAAGTATCCGTGGTCCCATTCTAACTCGGCTAGAGCAGTGTACTTGTCGGTGTCTACTGGGATGAGGTTCCACCAATAATCTTTGAGCCAGTCGTACTTCTCGAATGCCTGCTTTGTGCTCATTATTTCCGCTTTATCTTTAAATGTGGTGTCTACGGCGCAGGAAACAATTGAGTGGTCTATTTGGAAAAATGTTCCTGCTCTCTCTTTGGTTTTGGGGGTAACACCGCAACTCATTGCTCCCTCCAGAATTGGTTCTGGAAGTTCTGATATTCCAGTTTCATTCCAATTGGGGGAGTTCCTTGAATACTCTTCTAGGTTGAGGTCTAACCCATAAGCGGCGGGTTTATTTATTGCTTCTAGGGCTCTTTTCCTATGCTCCGACACTTTTCACACCACCAATAACCTTCTCTGAGAATATGGTCAAGTGTTTCGAGTGGCGCTCCCGAACAGGCTATGCAGCCCTCAATTATTACGTGGGCCTTGTCTGTTCTTACATAACGCAGGATGTATCCTTGATGTGTTATGAGGATTCCTGACCTTTGCTCTAGGAGTTCATTTATGATTTTTCCAATTAACTCCAAGTTTTCAACATCAACGCCTGAATCTGGCTCATCAAGCATAATGAATTCTGGTCTCTGGGCAAGTATCTGGAGAACTTCGGAACGCTTTACTTCGCCTCCAGAGAAGCCATAGTTCAGATCCCTGTCTAGGAATGATGCTGGAAAGTTAACCTTCTTAGCTAGGCTCTTCTCTCTTCCAGCTAGATTGTGGCTTTTTTCACTTATCTTAGTTACAATGTCTCCTAATTTTACACCCCTAATGGCGGGAGGATGCTGGAATGTGACTCCCATTCCCATTTTTATACGTTCATCGGTGGGCAGATTTGTTATATCCCTGCCTTTGAAATAGATTTTCCCGGATAAAACCCTATATTTTGGGAAGCCCAGCAATGTGAAGACAAGGGAGGATTTGCCGCTCCCATTTGGTCCAAATATGACATGAACTTCTCCTTCTGGGATTTCAAGATTAAGATTCTGGAGAACCCTTTTCCCATCCACAGCAACATTGAGGTCATGAATTTCTAATATGTTCAACTTCCTCATCTCTCCGAAAAGTGACCTTATTTAATTTGGAAATTTGTGGGCGTACAAGCACTATTACGAATTCCACTTATGTGTTATTGGGATTACGTTAATATAAGTTTCTCTGCCGCAGCCAATCTTGATGATGTTTTTTAAATAGTTGAGTTGCACATTTCCAACTTTTAGGGAGCATTTTTGTGGAGAACGCCTCTTAACAATTGGTGTTTTCACAACTTTTACCAAATTTTTGGTCGAAAAAGAATGGTGAGTTGTTATCATTATATTTTGTGAGGTTTTTTATGAAAGTGGGTTCTGCTACCTGCTGGGTTGTTTTTGGTTTCTGTTTTAGATATTGTTTTTGCTCAGAATTTTTATGAAATAGTCCAAGCCGTTGCCCATTTTTTTGAGCTCATTATTTCTATATGGTGATTCGTCCAACAGGTTTAATACGTCTTTTTCAAGGTTTTCAGCGATTTTGCCGTAGCCATATTTCTGGACCATAATAGCGTTTTTCCTCTTTTCCATGTGTCCCTTGGCGCAGAATAGTAGTAGGGGCACCCCATACATTATGGCTTCCGAAATTGTTCCGAATCCGCTCCGCGCAATAACCAGGTTTGAAGCGTTAATGTAGTTTTGAATGTCTGGGAGGAATCCGTTGAATCTCAGGTTTTCCTGTTGGAGTTCTCTGAAAATTGGAGTTTGAACGACAACATAGAAGTGGATGCTTGGGTGTTCCAGTGCAATCTTTTTGTAAATTTGAAAATCATAATTCTTCAAGGAGCAATTATTGTTGTAGGGTCTTCCCATCACGAGAACCAGTAGATCATTTTTTCCTAGTCCCAGTTGACTCCTTATTTCCGACTTGGTTTTAGTTAGGTCCCTGACTATGGGTGGAAAAACTTTTTCGCAGTCCACAACTTCTGGCCTAATATCCATTACAAAATTCTCAGAAAGTCCAAAAAAGGAGCGTACACTCTCACCCCACATTATAGGTCTCTCAATTAGATACGAGTAAAAATTCATCCTAAAATCACGCCACCCATATTTAAAAGGTAAATAGTGGGTAATGTTAATAGTTCTTATTCCGGGAAAACATGAGAGGTGTGGGTTGTAATCATTAACTAATATACGATACTTAAAGCTCAAAAGTAGTGTTCTTAAAAAATCTATGGGGAAAAATAGGCTGTCAAACATTAGTTTCAATGCTGTGGGGAAAGTGTGGAGGTCTCCGTCTCTTCTATATACGTAGCTTATTCCGTGAAGCCCAGCATTATACTTTAAATTGGGTTGGGAGATAAAATTTATCCTTTTTTCATCGCTGAAGACTAGGCATTCTGTATTCCTCATTTTCATTAGCCTTGATGCAATGGCCTGGGCTCTCTGGGCGTGGCCGTAGCCCTCATTTGTGGGAGCCAAGATAACTCGTAAAGAGGGACGCTCCAACCTGTAATCTGCCCTTTCTAACTGGGATATTGCGGATTTAGAAACTATCACCTTTCCTGTCCCAACCCTTATACTGAATGCAGCAGAGAATCTCTCATAAACCTGCGCTAAATTTTTCTAGCAGCTCCCATCCCAAAAAAATGAAAAATGGGGAAGCATCTTTTAGAGTAGAGTATGAAACTGGTTTCTATATGGCACATGATGATTAATATTTTATGCTAACAGTTTGGTGAGCTCGTTGATGTCGTCAACCTTTTCCAGCTTTTCAATCATAGATATTATTTCTTCAATTTCCTCCCTGCTTTTCACTCCGGAGGCCATGTCGTAGAGTTTTTTCTTTACATCAAATCCTTCTTCGGGGTAGAAGAACTGATCATATTTGGAAAACTGGGTGTAGCTGGTTCCATCCTTCATAGTTATTGTCACCTCAGCCGATGACCCTATTGCTGGGTCGCCTTTAAGTTTGATTTTCTTTATTACTCCGTGCACTTTGGGGTCTAGTATTTTTTCCAATTTTAATTGTCTGGGCGTATACTCCCTGTCAACTAAGGATATGGCCATAGGGTAATATCCATCTATTAGAAGTGCTTGGTACGTCCAGTCCCGGCGATTCTTTATTCTCTCATAGAAATCCGGGTAGCGTAGAGAATAGAATCCCGCGGTCAACATCATAATAAACGGACACCTTATACTTATCTCTTTAACATTTTCCGGCTCAACTTTATTTCTGTTTACAATTTTGAGAATCGCATCAATTGGAGCATTATAGTAGGCTACCACTGGGAAGGGTTTGTTCACCAGTTTAAGTGTTCTCCACTCCACTCCCAAATCCCTTGTGATTATCTCCAGTCTAGACAAGTCAGGTATATTTGAAGCCATGTTGCAATATCCAAGAGAGTGCTCCAGTATCTCGTGGCTCCCACTTAAACCCGCTTGAGCCAAACTTGCTGAAGTAACCCCTACAAGAGCAGGTATACCGGTAAGCATACCTTTACAGTCCGCAGCCCAATTAATCATAGTGTTTCCCTGCACATGGGTGCATGCTATACCCATGGCATCCATTAACTGTTCCACATCAAGACCCATCAGTTTGCCCGCCACCAGTGGGACGTCAATCGCGTGATTTGGTGAGGCGTGCCCCACGTGGACTGGATCCACCAGCACTTCTCCTGTTCTTCCCCCAACCTCGTTACCAATAACTAGGGCGGTGATTATTTCTTTACCGCTGGAACCGTAACTTTCACCTACAGCCAAGGCTGTTGGAACACCCACGTCTCCCACGTGTGATTCTGGTAAGTAGTCCTCAAACTCCAGAATACATGCAAGGTAAGAGTTTACCATGGCGGCGTTTCTCATGGAGGTTTTGTAGCCACCGCTAATCACTGTGGACTCTGGCTTGTCACCCCAATTTTTAACCGCTTTGATTATTCGTTGCCCGGGCTCCATAATCGAACCTGCATATATTGTGGCTATCATATTTACCAACTGGTTCTTTACACAAGCGACGACTTCCTTAGGTATGTGTTCGTATTTGAGGTTGTAAGCCCACTCCGCAACTTTTCTCGTGATGCCTTCCCTCATTTTCACCACCTCTTTTTCTACTTTAATAGTGATAGTAGCTGCATGACCATTCCCAGTGCGAGAGCTGTGTTTTGTGCATCCTTGTTCACCACGAGTCTATCTGCTGCGGCCACGCTTGCAAAGTTTGCCTCACCACGAAAAACCGATTTCCAATCTTCTTCCTCCATCTCCACTGTGGCAGCCACCCACCCACTCTCGCCCTCTTCAAAATGGGCGGTTTCAGGCTCCACAGTTAAAACATAGCTCTTCTTACCCTTCACTTTCAAGTTATACATTTTATTCTTGATATAATTGTAGTACTGAGTGCCACTAACTACCCGCCAGAGATATTCATAGGCCTTGCAAAAATGGTTCAAACCTTCCTCTATTTCCCTCATAAAGACGCCCCCAAAATTTACACTTCTCTTATTAAGGGCTCCACAGGAGTCTTGGTGAGCTTTTCAGCACCCTTCTTTGTGATGAGTATGGGTATTTCAAGTCTAAGGCCGCCCACCCCTGGATGGTTCAACTGTATGAAGAGTTCTTCCACCATGTTCTCTTTGAACTCCATACTTGCCCAGGGCTCGAAGCTGCTTATGGGAGGATACCACTCATGGCCAACTATTCCCAGCCCATGGCCAAAAACTGGTGGAACATGTGGAAGATATTCAGTCTGGAAGAGCTTCTTAGAAACTTCGTTGGCGATTTCTCCAATTTTCATTCCCGGCTGTATATTGTCAAGCATGAAGTGCACTATTTCATTGTAGGTGTCTATGAGTTTCTGCTGCTTGGGCGTCGGCTTGCCCATAACAACATTGTATGCAAGGTCTGAGTAGTAGAGTTCATAGGTGCAGTGGAGATCTATGCAGACCACCTCTCCCTTCCTCACCTTCTTGTTGCTGGGCGGTGTACAGGCACACTTACTCAGGGCTCCACGCTCCCCAGAATAGATTTCGTCTCCCCCAGTTACTGGCCAGTTCCACATAGAACC
>CAZECW010000192.1:0-5834 GCA_964510585.1 uncultured archaeon
TTTAGGACGGTGACGGTGCTGGGTCGCGTTAAGGGAATGATTGCTGCATTCTGTCACCTTAAACAAGAGAGAAAGTATTTTATCCGTCCAAGAATCCTCCACGCAGAACCCATCTAATCACGCTAAGCCCGAAAAAGTCCCATTTCTCAATTTTCAGTTCGTTATTCTCTCTCTTCTCCAGTTGAACCTCTTCGCGCTTTATTCCGCCAGGAAGATCAATAATACCTTTAACATTCTTGTAAATAATTTGTTTTCTGTTCTTTTCCTTATTCTCGACGGATATTGTTTTTAGGTTTTCAAGAAATAGTAGCATTTCTTGAACGTGAGAAAAGAGGTTTTCATGTATCTGATTAAAATCGGCTTCGCTGAGCTTCTTGAAGGGAAGTTGAAAAACGGAGCCTTTCTGAGGGGGATCTATTCTGGTTATTTTGTAGTTGTGCCATGTTGGAAAATGAATTTTCTTATCTCCTGATAATATAGTCGGGGAATCTGTAACCTTATAAACCGACCTAAAGCCTACACCAAACATCCCAATTAAATCTGGATCTTTCTTGCCTTCTCCGAGGCTTGTTATTCTCTCCAAGTCTTCATCATCAAAATTTTTACCATCGTTTTGAACGGTTATACCATCATGGTTTACGATAAACTCTATTTTTGACACAGGTTTAGCGTCTTCAGCGTTTTGCACTAACTCTCTACCAAAAACCGTAATTTCTGGATAAAAGTGAAGCCCAAATAGTTCCATCATTACATCAGTTTTAATTGACACAACTCCTTCCTTGAGAACTTCCATAACGATCACCTTAACGTGAATCTTTCTGATTAGTATTTTAAACCGATATTTCGCAGATTCTGTGAGTCTATTTAAATAATTGTGCTCCTCTTAGTGCATTTCAGCGTTTCTGTTGCATTTTAACGGAGTCGACATGAGAACCCTCTCGAAGAGATGAGGATTAAAGTTAAAGAAGCTTCGCAATTCCACCAAAGGATTCTCAAATCTGCGAAAAATGGGTTTAAACCTCATCTGATTAACTTATTTTCGAGTCATGAAAAGTTTTTGGTGCATTTTGTGTTATGGGGCTGCGGGCAATTAGCAGGTGATCTGGCTTTTGGATGCTTCAGGTGATGTAGATTTGTCCGATTCTACTTTTTTATTTATTTCTTTAAGATCCTTTTGTGTTTTGTAATGTTTTCGTTAGTCTCTTTCTGTTAATCCTGTTTGGAAGGCTTGGGTTTAATGGGTGGTCTAGGACGACGCCAAAATTTGGTTTGTTTTTCTAGTAAAGATCTAGAATGACCTCGAGGGTGATGTCAATTATTTTTTTCTTCATAAATAGAAATCCGCTAGAATCTATCGTGATTAACCCTTTAAATTTTGTATACTCATGTATGCCTTTCTCTCATATTTTTGTAGATATTTTCAGCAAACTAACTTTTCGGCTCATTAGCCAGTTTTCCCAACTAGCTTAATTGTCTTAGACCAAATAGTATAATCCCTAATCCTTCTCAATCTCTTTATGTAAAAATAAGTATCTTTGACCTTAAGAACTTTAGGATTTTTGATGCATAAAATATTTATTAATGTATTTTTGGGATTTTGAGCGTTTGGAGAGAAGGTTCAGATGAAAAAATAAATATTTTAAAAACCCCCATACGCTTACGCGTTTTAGACAAAGGACGAAAATCTAAAGTTTTTCATGGTAAGTAGTCTACCACGGAATGAAAGACGAGTGCTTTTATGCTTAGCGATTTCAAAACATCTATTATCTCAGTAAGCTCCATCAAGCTTTTCGTATAATCGTTTTGCATTACTCATGTTAAATGAACAGGGGATTAAAATAAGAATGGAAATGTAGATATTATTCATTAGCAAGTCTTTGGCAAGTTTAAGGGGTAAGATTAGATTGGTTGGGGCCTCTACTTTTACCTGTAGAAGAGATGACATACATGACTGTTTACGGTGTCCTAGAATAGTTGCTTTTAAGGTTCAGAGATTAAAAACACGGGAAGTGACGATGCCCAGAAGATATGTGTCAAGTCTTACACCGTTTGAGAAAGGGGTGGTCGGAGAAACTATAGCAAAGGTTGCCTTTGAGAAAATGGGAGCGGAAAGAGTGGAGAGGGAGAAAATAGATGAGGGGGAAATTCTGAGTCAAATGAAGGAAAAGTTAAGTCGCTTCCAAACAGACTTGAAAATGTATCGCCTGAAACCCTTCTCCTTGAACTTCTGAGGCAGGACTTGGAAGGAATGAGTCTTATTATAGAAACACTGAATAAAGTTTACGGCTCTCTCCACATTCTCGGAAAAGGAGCGATCAAGAACCCCTTTCTGCCTACCTTAGGAGAACCCGACTTCGTAGCGCTCCCGTCTAAAACTAAGATTCCAGTGATTATAGAAGTGAAAAACACTGCAAGAACAGATGCTTCACACGTATTACAAGCCTCTTTCTACAACTCGTTAGCCGAAGTCTCAGGAAGCATAACATTAAACCAGCATTACGAGGATGAAAAAGTGAAATTAGAACCAAGCGTACTCTTAGAACCAGAAACCCAAACTATCATAATTTATCCAAGACTAGGATATTTCGAAATATGCTCAGAAAAGACAAGAATAGACTACGAAATAGTCGAGAAAATCTGGAAAGCGAAACAACTCGGCCTCATGGGCAAGCTACCATATGTAGAGAGAACAGACCATTGTAAAAGGTGCAATTACAAAAAATTCTGCAACACAACGATTTATGACGAGATAGAAACCGCGAAACCCTTACCACTAATCTTTGCCAAAGGCGCAATTGAAACAGGTTATGACTTTAACATGTACTTTCTAAATAAATACATATGAAAAACTGAAGAGACCAGGAATACTCAACAAGTACGAACTAGAAATACAAAAAGCGCGTCTAGAATTGAAAATGAGACATCAATCAAGAACAGAACGGATACAGGAACATCCTGATAAACTAGCTATTGAAGAAATCGAAAATAAGGAGGCAGAGTGGATAGCAGAAAAATTAAACACTACTGTTGCGGAGGTTAAGGAAGCCCTACGATACCCCGAAGTACCAAACATTAATAAAATACTAGAAGACATGTCAGCAGAACTAGAACCTTGGGAGAAAATCCTTGGAGCTAAGCAAATCAAAGAAAATGTAACAAATATATGGTCACTAACACTAAATATCAACACACTCCCAAAACATAGTGAAACACTCACCGAAAAGGCATGGAAAAAATGGAGTTAAGACAGCACAATCATTAAGGTCTATAATAAAAAAAGAAAAGTGGTTTTTATCAAACTCATTGGTCAAAATGTGAAATCCGAAAATCATTGACTATAATTTTTTCGAGAATTATAGCGCTCCTCAAAAGTTTTGCTACTAATTGGAGGAAAGAGTCAAATCTTTCTTCTGGCTCACAATTATTTTGGCGATGAGTGTGGCTTTTCAAGGTGAGTGAGATGGAATTTCACCCGAAGCAACAACTGCGAGAGTATCAAAGGGATGCATTGGAATATAGCCTAAGTAGGGATAGTTCTGTTTGTGTTTTGCCTACGGGAACTGGGAAGACGCTTGTGGGTCTGGCTTGGTGCTGTGCTCTCCTGAATCAGGGGAAGGCGAGGAGAATTCTGGTTATTGAGCCCACAAGATTTTTGGTGGAGCAGATGTTCAGATACTATCTTAGGAATTCTAATTTTAATGAAAACCAAGTGAACATGATTTATGGGATAGTTAGTAGGGAGGAAAGAGTTGGGAAGTGGTCTAATGGTTTAATTGTTGTTTCCACTTCTCAAACCGCTTTTAATGATTTGGATTTTTTGGATTTTGACGCGGTGGTTGTCGACGAATGTCATCATACTGTTGGTCAGCACGCCTTTGCTAAGCTCATGGATGCGTATCCGTTTAGTTATAAACTTGGTCTTAGTGCAACGATTCCGGAAGATAGAGAACAGGAAATAGAGAGGCGTATTGGAAAAATTAGGAGGTGGCCCTGGAAGGAACTGAAAGAGAAGTATCCGGACATTATACCTGATTGGGTGGGTGAAGTGTATGATTCTGATCTTGGTGAGGATGAGATTACTCTTTTGAAGATGTTTGGAGAGAGGAGACTATCGCTTAGAGGAACATTTTTTTCTGGTTTGGTGAGTATGGGTGTAAGGATGTTTGTTCGGGATGGTGCCCTTGCATTAAATGAAACACTAAGAAAAGGTACCACAATGTCAGAAATAATAGGTGATGAAATATGCGAATACTCTAAATCACTGAGGGAATTGCATAAAATAGATCAGGCTAGGGCGGTTTTGAGGGATCACGATTTCGAAAAGGCGATACTTTTTGTGGATAGGAGATGCGTTGCCGAAAAATTAATTGAATGTTTTAAAGAATATAATCCTGTATTGCTACTCGGTAAATTAAGATCTAGCCACGAGGAGCAGAAGAAGGCTGTCGAAAAGGCTAAGGAAAAGGATGTGAAGCTTATTATTGCTACGTCTGCGGGTGAGGAGGGCATAGACTTGCCGGAAGCTGATTTGTTGATTGTCTGGTCGAATGTTGCAAGCCCACTCAGATTTATTCAGAGGCATGGTAGGATAATGAGGCCCTCCGAGAAACTAAAAATAGCTACGTATATTGCTACGCCCGGAACTAAGGAAGTGGATTCTCCTGATTATGACTCTTTACTGGATGGTTTGATAGCTGCGAGGGACGCTGGTTTAGATATAGAAGGCATCGACGAAGAACTGATAAAATCCAGAAGCTATAAGCAGAGAATGAGGGCACTGGTTGAAGATGAGCCCTTAAGGTACGATGAGATTGCAGCCAGCCTAAAGCAAAGTGAAAGCAAAGTAAACCAATGGCTTTCGGCAAGCGTTAAGGAGGAGAATGAAGAATATCGGTTATTCTACTTCTATGAATTCCCAGTAGAAACGTTCAGGTCATGTATGTTAGAAGATTTGAAAAGATTTGAGGAGGAAGGATACGGAGATTTGCTAGATAGGCGGGCGACGATTAACTTGCTTTCAAATTCATTCAGATTGGTTAGAAATAATAGGTTTTACGCCAGTGTTTTGGATGCTGAAATCGTGGAAGAGGAATACAAAAAACTCTTTTTGCCGATAGAATCGTTTAATGGCTTCCTCAGTTACACGGTAAGCAAAAAACCGGCTGGCGAAATATTGGCTGGTGCATGGATTACTGGAGCAGAGGAAAAAGAATATTTATTGCAATCTCGTAGTATATTGCGAACTTATAGTAATCCAATGAACTTTTTGAATGATGTTTTACAAAATTATATTAATCAACCACTTTATTTTAAGTTTAGCGAAAGGGGGAAAAACCAATTTGTACCACCCTTTACATATCACGGCATTTTTACAGAAAAGACACTCGATTTAACCATCAAAAATGCTCTTTACATAGCGAATACATTTAGGACACAAATTAATGAGTTGGAAAAACTAATTTTTAAATAGAGTGATTTATTTAATTTTAAATTCTTCACCTACTGGTTTACCACCTACGCTCTTAAATAAGATTTTTGTGGCTGGGGCTTTCCAGTTTTTCTTATGAAAGTTTTAGACATTCTTTCAAGCGAGGAGAACTGCTCCAAACTCTTCAGGGAGATCCGATGGAGAGACGGCCTACACTGCCCCAGATGCGGTTCAACACGCTTAAAGGGGCATGGAAACTACGGGCAGGGACTCAAACGCTACAAGTGCAAAACATGTGGAAGAACATTCAACGACAAGACTGGAACCCTATTCCAGTATTCCCGGCTGAGTCTGAGGGAGTGGTTTATGCTCATCCTCCTCCTTTTAGCCCTGCACAACCCCATTC
>CAZECW010000193.1:0-65929 GCA_964510585.1 uncultured archaeon
CCCCCATGAGGGTGCCAACATAGACGCCGTTCCCTTTGAGGGAAGGGCGTGTTAACTGGGTGATGGCACACCCATTGCTTCGAAGGCTCCCGATGAGCCAGAAGCAAGAATCTCCCGACTTTAGTCGCGGAGAGTGTCAAAACTCCAGCAACAGATAGTCCAATAAAAACGTCTGCGTCTTTGATTATGTCTGAGAGTTTTCCTTCCCTTCTCTCAATGTTGGTGAAATGTGCCACTTCCTCTTTGTAGGGATTCATGTTATAGGGTCTGCCTTCATAGATTGCCCCCTTGCTGTCACATACTGTAAGGTTTTTTACTCCCGCCTTTACCAGAAATTTTGAAACTGCAAGACCTGCTGCTCCTGCTCCATTAATCACCACTCGAACCTCCCCCAATTTTTTGTCCACCACCTTTAATGCGTTTATTAGACCTGCCAAAACCACAACTGCGGTTCCATGCTGGTCATCGTGAAAAACAGGTATATCCAACTCCTTTTTCAACTGAGCTTCAATCTCGAAGCAGGACGGCGCTCCTATATCCTCCAGATTTATTCCTCCAAAAATGGGAGCTATACGTTTGACTGTTTCCACAACCTCCTCTGGCTTGTTTGTTGATAAACAAATGGGGAAGGCATCTACACCCGCCAACATCTTAAAAAGAATGGCTTTTCCCTCCATGACCGGCACCGCCGCATAGGCTCCAACGTTTCCCAAACCCAACACTGATGAACCATCGGACACAACCGCAACAAGGTTTCCCTTAACAGTGTAATCATAAATCTTGGATGCATCCCTACTTATTATCTTAGAGGGCTCAGCTACTCCAGGAGTGTAAGCGAGAGCGAGCTCATGCAAGTTTCTTACCGGTGTCTTTGCAACCACCTCCAGTTTACCATTACCAGGAGGATTATTCCTATGATAGTTTAGTGCCTCATCTTTTAGAGACATAAAATTACCTCCAAAACAACAATTAAAAAGAATACATATTTGGCTATCGGAATGAGAAACCGGTCAGAGGGCTGAGGCGAAAAATTCACAACTTTTAACCTATGCCCTTTTCACCAACTATGCTGTATAGGGTTTCCAGGTCACTATTGGTCTTTGCAAAAACGCCAATATTGCCCAGTTTTACCTCCTTTAAGCCAAGAGCCTTAACCATAGAGTAACTCTCCACCATTTCCATTAGCGTGGGAGGGCGGACATCAAGCATTTTATACTGGGGAAAGAATGCCAAGATTATGAAGGGTATTTTGGGATCAGCGTCTTTTACTATTTCAGCAATCTTAACTATTTGGTCCTTCTCCACCCATCCCGGAATATATAAGGTTAAAACCTCAATCACAAAACCTCTAGCAATTAATTCTTGAGGAAGTTTGAGAATCCACTCATTGGTGGTTCCGCAGAGCCTACGGTAAACCTTCTCGTCATAGGCCTTTATATCCAGCCAGAAAGAATCCACACCAGCATCCCTAAGCAAGTCCATATTTTTAGGCGTCAAGCCATAACCATTAGTTTCAATGAGGACAAAGATGTTTTCACACTTCTCCTTTATTTTCCGAGTTGCCTCAGCATAGAACTCCGCACAACACACCACATCTCCTCCCGTGAAGGCCACAATGTTTCTTGCAGGTCCCCATCCCTGAGGACTCAGCACTACCTGCTCTGGGCTGAGTTTACCGGGACAGTGCCTGCTTCTCCTGCCTTCAAGAACGCAGGAACCACAGTGGCGACAAAAATCCGTGGCCGTTGACATAAGGGCTCTTTCTCTAGGCTCTACAAGGGTTACGGTTTTTTCATACTCCGCGCACATTTCCGCTATCTCATCGGTGGACATCCAGTGTCCTGAAAAAATTTGGCTAAACTCCCAAGAGTGGCATTTGAGGCAGGCGTGATTGCAGCCACTCTGATATATGGAGAAATAATCTTCAGGCCGTGAAAGGTGCGCGGATTTAATCACCCTACTCCACACACCTCCTGACTGCCTAAGAGTTGCCTTACAGGCAGGTTTCACACCCTCCTGAGTCTGGGTCAAACATTTACCCCTAGGAAACCCCTGATCCACCATTCTGCAAGACGACAAATCATCACCCCAAGTAAGAATGTACACGTGGTGGCCAAGTAAAAAGGTGTACCTGAATATTTTAGTATTTATCTTTTGCTCCAAATTTTTGCCGTCACAATCTTCCCAAATGTTTCTCGAGTCACTGGAAGCTTTTGTCTTATTTGTACTTAAAGCCCAAAACTACTTTTTTCATAAGAAACGTAGAATGTTTTTGTTTGAACTAAATTGTCTTTAATTATTTTTGTAATATGCTAGTTTACTTGGTTAATATCGTGGCGCCCACAATTTTTTATCTCAATTTTTCTATAAACCTTTGTTGGAGTAAATCTGCACTTACTGCAACTTTTTATTTAGCTGATTTTCAAAAAAAGCTAAAATATTTATCTAGTTTCTGCTTTTTTTTCAGAATTCTTATATAATTTTTTGCATTTTTTTCAAGGCAACACTAATAAAGCCTATCAGCGCCATAGATTTCAACTATGACAATTCGGCTTGGTGAGGTGTATATGTTTAGGAAAGTCTTAAGGAGGAAACGGTACTGGCGGAGCAGAAACTCTGGAGAAGTGGTTTATTTAAACCATGATAAGGACAGCGGGGGAGTTTACGTGACCCTAAAAGAAGGGCAGGCCATTGTCAGAGTTGAGGACTTGGACATGATAAAAGTTTTCACAAGCGCAAAGAAGCTTGAGGACTTCTTAGACGAATTAAAACCGGAACTTTGGGATTAGCTAAAACACCCTCTATCAGTAGACTTGGTAAAAATAGTGATGCTCACGTTCTCCCCCCACTCCTTTTCATGTAGCATATTTTAGAACCTGTAGTGGTTCCTAAGCTTGTCAATTTTTTTCCACATAACTATTGCTTCAAATGATACATGTGTATTTCTGTTCGATATATTCGGGTAGCAGTGGGTTATAAATAGAAGCTGTTTGCAAGTACTTGCCAAATATATGATTCTGGAGAGAGTTGGAGTGCCTGAAGTGTTTTGTCGTGTACTAAATAGAGTGGTGGATGGTGGCTACTGCGCGTTTATATGTGAGCTTCCTGAAACGGAAAAAAAGATTGTCTTCAATCCATTTAGGGGAATATTTACGGGTTGCAGATTCAGCGTTGAAGATTTAAGGAATCCATTAATACAACTTAAAACTGAGAAATTTAACTATTTGAAACTTAATGACACAAAAAAGGAACTAGTAGAGAATCGAGCCGTCTAACGTAAGCTTCCAAAAATTATGAGTTCCCATTTTGAAATAGAACCGGCAAACACCATTCTTGGAGAGCATAATTTCAACTTCTAAGTGTGGCGTCTAGGAATTTGTGATCAATACTGACAAAAGGTTCAGACTTAAGGTATCTCTTTTTAAAACCGGATAATAAAGTACTGTTATTCCTGATTGAAATTTTAACTGGTTGAAGCCTTTTGCTTTAAACTCAATCCGGATTGTTCATCTCAACCTATGGATGTAAGAAAGCCCTGCCATGATAATCAGTCTTCCATAGTTTGACAACCAATAACTTCTGAGAGTAATTATGTTGCAAGTTTTTGTTTCTGGTGATCTGTTTTTCCCATCTGAAAGATGTTTTGTTGAAATCAAATATTTGGGTGCTATTTTTCAGTGAGTTTTGTTTTTTGAGATACATGGGTTAAATTTATTAATTTTGAATCGGAAAAAAACAGAAATCTATCTTGTGGAGGTGAACATCTTTGGTTAAAGTTAATGACATTGCAAGACAAAATGTTGTCACCTGCAAAATAACTGATGATGTGCCCTACGTTGCCAAAAAGATGGTTGATGCAGAAGTTGGGTCTATTTTTGTGGAGGATGAAGAAGGGAGAATAGTGGGGCTCATTACTGATGGTCAAATTTTCAGGCTTGTAGCGGATAGAGAGGATCCCACCAGGAAAACCGCCAAAGACATCATGGTTACACCGATCCAAAAAATAGATAAGAACGCATCATTAAAGGAGGCTTGGGAACTCTTCCAAAAAACGGGTTACAAGAGATTAGCGGTAACAGATAAAGGCAAAATTGTGGGAGTGTTAAGCCGAAAAATCGTGCAGAAATTCATGAAGTATTCACGAGCAAAAACACTCCTAGAATAGAATGTACCTTTTTATCTAAGGCTCTCCAAAGTTTGAGCGCATTGTAAAATGACTTCACAGTTTCCTTAATCGGCTCCTTCTTGTACTTTTCCAATTAATGATGCCAAAAAAGCGGAGAATGGAAGCGTCTAACCCTTGGAGTAAATCTTCCCCGAACTTGGAATTGTGATATCCATATTAATGGGGATACGAAGGTCTGGATTTAAAAATCCGTCAGTATTTTTAAGATTTTTTAGTCCTCAGCTCGGTCTTTTGTTTGACACCATGACTGTTGCGTAGCCTTCAACTACAGTTTCGCCTCTCTGATTCTTTATTTGTATATTGAATTTGACCACTCCTCCGTCATATTTCTGTACAGGTTTAGTCTCTGCCACTTCGAGTTCTGTATGGATTGTGTCGTTGATTTTTACTGGGGCTTTGAATTTATACTCAGCTTCCAAGAACGCAATTGCGGTTCCAGCTAGAAGCATACCAATGAATCCAGATTCCATAGATATTGTCAGCATTCCGTGTGCAATTCTTCCCTTGAAGGGCATTTTTTGGGCAAACTCCTCATTTGTGTGAAGTGGGTTGAAATCTCCAGATAAGCCAGCGAAGAGTGATATGTGAGATTCGGTGACTGTGATTGAAGGCGAAACCAACTTGTCACCTACCTTAAATTCCGGAAAGGTTTTTCCTTTATAACTCATAGCAACACACCGAACCCTAAAGGATTCCAAGTTTTACTTAAATCTTTCGGGAAAAAGTCTGCATAAAAACAGTTGCTGGATTGTGTAAGCTATCCTAATTTTGGTATATAATCTCAACTTAGTGGAGTTATCCATAATGTTCTAGTAACTTATTTGATCTATGTGTACTTCTTATATGTCCTCAAGGCTTGGGAGTGTGCAAATTGGGGGGAATGGGATGTTGGGAATATTTCTCATTCTTTGGTTAAAGGTGGCAAATTCTTCAACTGCTTCTCGTTTTAGGACTTGTTTAGGTGTAGAACTCCTATGTCTCATTGGGCCAATAAACTATGCTTCACTGAGTCTATAGAAAAAAGGAATGCTTGTTATGTTGTGCGAAGATTCATCAGATAACCTTTATATTTAAACAAAGGATTCTGTTACTTGGAAAATGGATGTAACCTTTAAGAGTGGGTGAGGAGAAAAAACTTGCTGCGGGTTTGGGGGCGAGAAAAGTCATGGAGTAGAGCGTTTCACGTGTTTCAGTTTGGAATCTATTCCTCTAAGTAAGGAAGGTTGATGGTTATGGAAACTCTTAGAATAGCATTCTTCTGCTGGGAGTCCCTTTATTCTGTGAGAGTGGGAGGGCTGGCTATGGCAGCTACTAATCTCGCTGAAAGTATTGGGAGGGAACATGAGGTTCACTACTTTACACCGGGTTTGAAAGATCAGAAGAAGACAACCGAAAAGCAGGGGGTTTTTTACCATCGTTGCTGGCCCTCTGGGTCAAACATAGTTGATTACTGTAAAAATATGAGTCTAAAAATGGTGGAGGACTATTTAGCCGAAGAAAAGAATGGAGATTTTGACGTTCTCCACTTCCATGACTGGCATCCTACTGAAGCATTGCACCTCCTTCAGAATCGATCAACTGTCCTAACTTTTCATTCGACGGAATACGGTAGAAATGGAAACAATTTTGGAGGCTGGTGGGAGTTTAAAGAAATTTCTGGTAAAGAATGGTACGCCGCTCTCATATGCAAAAAGATTACAACAATTTCTCAGGCTTTAAGGAAGGAGGCTATGTGGCTCTACAACATTCCAGATTGGAAGATTAAAGTCATCCCAAATGGAATAGAGCCTGAAAAATTTCACATGAATGTTGATGCAGCTAAGGTGAAAAAAGATTACGGCGTAAACCCTCAAGAACCTCTGGTGTTCTACATGGGAAGGCTAGTTTACCAGAAAGGACCAGACTTACTTCTTCAAGCTGTTCCAAAAATTCTGGAACACCATAAAAACGCAAAATTCCTCTTTGCAGGAGATGGGGATATGCGTTCCTACCTAGAAGGCTTGTCAAATAACTTTGGAGGACGCGTAAGATTTTTGGGCTATCTCCCAGACATGGAATTCGTTAGGCTACTCAACTCAGTGGATTTAGTGACTATCCCCAGCAGAAACGAGCCCTTCGGTCTGGTCTTGCTGGAGGCATGGAGCGCCCAAAAAGGCGTTGTAGCAACGGAAGTTGGAGGGCTCTCAGAAAACATAGACAACTTTGTAGATGGAGTTAAAGTCTATGTGAATCCCGAATCCATTGCTTGGGGAGTAAACTATTGTCTAGACGACCTCGAAGCCACCAAAAATATGGGAAAAAAGGGGTGGGGGAAGCTTGGCAAATTCAGATGGGAAAACATTGCAAAAGAAATGGTGGAATACTATAAAAGTCAACCAGAAACCGTCACAAAAAATCAATAAAAGTGTAATTCTACAATTTTTTCGAGTTCTCTAATGGAATTCTACGCCTCCATCAATGTTAATCGATTGGCCAGTCATATAGTCCGAATCAGTTGATGCCAGAAAAGCAGCAAGCGGAGCCACATCATCCGCGGTTCCCAACCTTCCCCTAAGAATTTCTGGAGCCTTAAAAGTCTTCATACTTTCCCTAACCACCTCTTCACTATTAAGATAGATGCCTGTCACATGGAAACCGGGACAAATGGCATTCACAGTTATGTCGGGAGCCAACTCCTTCGCCAAAACTTGGGTTAAAGCTATCACTCCGAATTTGCTCACTGAGTAGGCACCTATGTGGGGAACCGCTGTTTTACCCGCTATGGAAGCAATGTTAATTATTTTTCCCCTCAGTTCCCCAAACTTTTTCTCCTGTTTCAGCATTCTTATGGCAGCAAATTTTGAGCAAAGCCAAGCACCCTTAACATTAGTATTCATAACGCGATCCCAATCTTCCTCGGTCTGCTCAATGAGAATATAAGGGAGGCCACTTATGCCAGCGTTATTAACTAGAATGTCTAGTCTTCCCCACTCATCGTAAACTTTTTCAATCATTGCCTCCACTTCGGCTGATTTTCCCACATCGGCTCGGATAACCATAACTCTTCTCCCTAGTTTTTCTATCATCTTCGCAGTCTCATTTGCTCCTTCCAAATTTACGTCGTTAACAACAATGTCTGCTCCTTCCTTAGCATACCGCACACTAATTGCTCTGCCAATGCCAGAACCGCTCCCAGTAACTAGGGCTATCCTACCACCCAATCTCTGTTCCGAAAACTCTTTCAAAAACACACCTCCACACATATTATGTTTATCAATAATTTTCCCTGTCTCCCCTTATAAATAACTAGGTTTGTAAATTAATAATTTATCTTACGGGAATAGTTCCGATTTATTCCTCTTCCTTTTGGAAATAATGGGTAAAGGTAGAGCCTCTCCTCTAAATTTGATTTTGCAAAAATAAGTTCCCATTGAATTAAGAGGTCCCCCATTCTTCCTTCACTCAAAAAGAGGGATAAACGATCTCATATATTTGAATACAGCTCTCAAAAGAGTGTTGACTTATTACTGGGCATACCCGGTTCTATTTCTGCTTTCTCTTCCGTTTACAGTTTTCTAAATTTTAAAAAGAACGGGTATTTCCAATTTTGGTTAAGCAGTCTTAAGTGGAGTCAACCATATGGGGGTGCATTCTAGGTTTTAGATGCATAGCTTTTAGGAAAACATATTATTTCTTCTTCTATTTTTCAAAAATTTTTCTCACCTTATTTTTGCTTAGGGTTAAATAGTCCCGATCTATGGTGAAGACTTCTAGGGTTATGGTCTTATTGTATCCTTTTTTGGCCAGTTCTTCGAGGGGTGCTTTATAATTGGTTCTACCTGCACCTAATGGGAGATGGTCGTCTCTTTCTCCAAGGTTGTCGCTGACATGTATATGAGCCACTCGATTGTAGAGTTTGTTGATGAACTCTTGGGGTGGATCTGATCCGCGTAGGTAGGCGTGGGAAATGTCCAATATGAGGGATAGCTTGTCTGATGCAAGTTGGCTGAAAAGATCTTCAAACTCCTTAACCCTTGTGAAGTGGTCGGATGAGGGGAAGAATCCTGAGGGTAGGTTTTCAACGCCTAAAATCATATCATAGTCCTCTGCTTTTTTCAGAAGTTTATTCAGAGATTGGACTGTGTTCTGATATGCTTTTTCTTTGGGTAGGAGGGGGAAGCGGAAGCCGGGATGCACAGTTAGAAGGCGTACTCCCAGCTCGTAGGCTGCATTTATCGCCTTCATGGTTTCCTGAACAGAAGCCTCTCTCAGCCCATCGTAAAAATTGCAAATGTCCACAAATGTGGGGGTATGTGCAAGTCTTACAAGGCTGTATGTTGAGAGTGTGTCCAGTAACTGCTTCTTCTTGGTTAATATTTGCTCTGGAGTTGAAAAGGGATACTCAAAAACTATTTCAAAGCCATCAAAACCATTTTCACCAGCAAATCTAATATCCTCCGCGATGTCTTTAAAGGGGCTGTTCATCATGCAAATTTTCAAGTAAAACACCTCTCCAATAATGAGGAGTAAGTTTCCTTAAATCCTTTCTTTTCCTTATCATTCTCTTCCAAATTTGTTTCGTTTACCCCAATATCTGCTCTCCCTATCCTTTATAGCAGATAAGTGATTCTTTAAACCTCATTACTCCTGCTAAATTGGCTTTTTTACATCTATATTATCTCTAAAAAAAGACTCTTCGTAGAGCAGTTCTAATTTCTTGCTCTCGTAATCCAAAAATATTGCTGTTTCCTCTCATAAAAAATATAAATTTATTTTAGACAATTATAAAAAGAAGAGGGGAGAAATGCTACGAATTCTGATTTCTCCAGCCTTCAATTTACCTTCTTTTATTCATCCTTCTCTTTTTGAAGCTCAGGAAGAATTTTTTCAAAGTAGTCCAGCGATTCTGGATTGATTAGTGCATCCCTGTTTAGGACTGGCTTGCCGTTTATTATGTTTGAAACGGCTATTTCCACTTTTTTGCCGCTGAAGGTGTATGGGATATCTGGAGCCTCTAGTATTAGGGCCGGATTATGCTGGGGTGAGGCTTTTTCACGCAGATTTTTTCTTATCTTCTTTTTTAATTCATCTGTGAGGCTATATTTTGGGGCGAGTTTTACAAAAAGGATAATTCGTTGGTCTCCTTTCCAATTCTGCCCTATAGCTACGCTATCAGCAATTTCCTCCATATCTTCCACCACACTGTATATCTCAGCAGTGCCTATGCGTACACCAGAGGGTTTTAACACAGCATCTGAACGACCGTAGAAGGTTACTCCACCAGTATCGCTGTGAATCACTATGTAATCGCCATGTCTCCATACATTTTTATGCGGATAAAATTCAAAGTAGCTTGCTTTGTACTTTTGGTAATCAGTGTCTTTGAAGAAATAGAGTGGCATAGAGGGGGCAGGAGCTTCGCAGACGAGTTCCCCCTGTTTATCATATATCTCATTTCCGTTCTCATCATACGCCTTAACTTTCATTCCTAAAGCTCGATACTGTAACTCACCGGCATAAACTGGAAGAGTGGGGCTTCCACAAGCAAAACAGCCGTTGATATCTGTGCCTCCCGATATCGAGTTGAAATGTAAATCTTTTTTGACTTCTCTGTAAACCCACTCAAAACCTTCGGCCGAAAGCGCTGACCCAGTCTGGGATATTTCTCGTAACGTCGATAAATCGTAATCTCGCCCCGGCTTAACTCCCTGACTCCGAAGATAATTTATGTAACTTGCACTGCAACCGAAAATAGTAATTTTTTCATCCTGAATCATTCTCCACATAGCACCAGGATCAGGATAATTAGGATTACCGTCGTATAATACTAGTGTTGCCCCAGTTGCTAGAGAGCTCATCAGCCAGTTCCACATCATCCAGCTGCAACTCGTTATATACATGATGGTGTCTTCACGTTTAAGATCCGTATTTAGTATAAGCTCCTTCAAGTGATTGATGAGCACTCCCGCTGCTCCCTGAACCATACACTTTGGTTTACCAGTTGTTCCGGAGGAGAACATGATGAATAAAGGATGGTCGGCAGGCAATTGTTCAAACCGAATTTCCGGCTCTTTTTCGGGAGATATAAAATCATCCCAATAAACGGATTTAGGGATTTTGCTAATGTCTGGATCGTCTTCCACATATTTTGTAACAACAACTTTCTCCAGTGAGGGTATTCCCTCAGCCACTTCTTGAGCTTTACTTAAAATATTATATGTGACACCCTTGTAGATGTGTCCATCAACTGTAAACAAAAGCTTGGGTTCAATTTGACCAAGACGATCAAGTGCTGCTTTTGTCCCAAGCTCAGCACCACAAGAAGACCAAACGGCACCAACACTTGTAGCGGCAAGCATTGCAATGGATGTCTGTATCATATTGGGCATCAGAGCGCATACCCGATCACCAGGTTTGATTCCTAACTCACGTAGAGATTTTGCTAGGCGCGCCACAGTGTCGTACACTTCTTTATAGGTCATCCTTGCTGATTTCTGGTTTTCTCCTCTAAATTTGAAAGCCAATTTGTCGTCTTTGTATCTCAAAAGGTTCTCAGCATAGTTTAATCTTGCACCAATGAACCATTTTGCACCCGGAAACTTGGTTAAGTCATCAACCACTTTATCATACTTGCGAGAAGCTTTAATCTCTACGAAATCCCAAACAGCCGCCCAGAAATCGGGTATATTCTCAACAGACCAATCATATAATTCAGCGTAGGAACCAATTTCTAGACCGTATTCCCTGTTGACAAAGTCAATAAAACGAGTCATGTTCGCCTGCTTTATAATTTCCTCGGAGGGTTCCCAAAGTAGTTTTCCCACGAGAGCTCCACACCTCCAAAAAGTTTTTGGACACAGAACTTCACTTTTTTGGGAAAAAAATGTATTTTTCTTTATTAAATCTTACTATTTTCGCGTTAAAATGTACGAAAAATAAACTTGTATTGACTTTATTTAACATAATTACATATAGATGATTATTTTTTTATTAAAATCTAAATTTTAAGAAAAAATTATAAAAAGTTCCAAGTTATCGTCTTATAACTTACAAGCAAGATGGTGATTTTTTTATGACTGTAATCAAATTAAATGAATTGAAAGTCCTGGCCAGAGGAAAAGGTGAGTTAGTAGGCTGGCATGATCCAGATGAGCATCGAAAATGGATACGTGAAAACAAAACCCGAGACTTAGTGGACAAAACCATGACGGTGAAGGAGGCAGT
Source organism: uncultured archaeon (assembly GCA_964510585.1). Taxonomy (GTDB): domain Archaea; phylum Asgardarchaeota; class Jordiarchaeia; order Jordiarchaeales; family Jordiarchaeaceae; genus Jordiarchaeum. The sequence continues at coordinate 11,390 of CAZECW010000193.1, forward strand.
TTCCAAATTCGTTAAAGACGGAAGCTACATCGCCTCTGGTGGATTCGGCCACATCAGGGTTTCCATGTCCGTAATTTATGAGATAATAAGGCAGAAAAAAAGGAACCTAACAATGGCTGGAAAAACAGCTGTACACGACCTTGATGTACTTGTGGGCTCCGGTGTAGTTAACAAGGTTGAGGTTGCCTACTCATTCGGCCACGAGCTGAGAGGTCTCTCCCCCGCCTCCAGAAGAATGGTTGAAGGGGGAAAATGTAAGGTCATCGCTGAAATAAGCAATGCAGGTTACCAGTGGCGCTTCCTAGGAGGAATGATGGGAGTACCCTTCATACCCTCACGCAACATGGTGGGCACAGACACTTTCAACTACAGCTCCTCCATAGTAATTGAAGATCCCTTCAGCGGGAAACCCATATGCTTGATTCCCTCATGCAACCCTGATGTAGCTTTCATTCATGTGCCCCGATGTGACATATATGGTAATGCCCAAATCGACGGTATACTGGTAGAAGACTTTGAACTCGCAAGGGCTGCAAGGAGACTAATAATCACAACTGAGGAGATAATTCCAGAAAATAAGATTAGAAGCGAACCATGGAGAACAGCAATTCCATTCTACTGTGTGGACGCAGTTTGTGAGGTACCATTCGGTTCACACCCCTGCCAGATGCCTTTAATGTACTTCTTTGACGAAGAACACATCGCCGAGTGGCTTCAACTCTCCAGCACAGAGGAAGGCACACAGCAATATCTCGACAAGTATGTATTTGGCGCCGAGGACTTCGAAGAGTACTTAAAACTTATTGGTGGAATTAAGAAGCTAAACTATCTTAAGAGAGTCGAACAGTTAAGGGCGCCCATGGTAGCTCCTTGGCGTAAAAAGTGAGGTGAAGCTAAATGAGTAAAGAAGTTAAATACACGATGGGTGAACTCCTAGCAGTAGCAGCTGCAAAGTTACTTGAAGACAAAAAATCGGTTTTCGTGGGAACCGGCTTACCCATGATCGCATCCATGCTGGCCCAAAGAACACACGCACCCAACCTATTAATTATCTTTGAAGCGGGCGGCATTGGGCCACAAATACCAACCCTACCCATCTCAGTTGGTGACTCAAGAACGTTCCACAAGGCAGTGGGAGCATCCAGCATGCATGACGTTATGTCCGCCTGCCAAGCGGGCTACATAGACTACGGCTTCTTGGGCGGAGCCCAAATAGACATGTATGGGAACCTAAACACCACCTGCATCGGAGACCACGACCATCCAAAGGTAAGATTCCCGGGAAGCGGTGGAGCAAATGACATTGGTTCACTATCTCATAAAACTATTTACATTATGAGAAACCAAGCTCCTAGAACCTTTGTGAAGAGGGTTGACTTCATAACAACTCCGGGTTACCTATCTGGGCCAGGAGCGCGAGAAAAAGCTGGGCTTCCAGAAGGCACGGGCCCCTACAGGGTAATAACGCAGCTGGGTATATACGACTTTGAAGAGAAGACTAAGAGGATGAGGCTAATATCCATACATCCCGGTGTCACACTAGAGCAGGTAAAGGAGAACTGTAGCTTTGAGCTACTTATTGCGGACGACCTTCAAACAACACCAATACCCACAGAGAAGGAAATTAAAATACTACATGAGCTTGACCCACAAGGAGTATCCATAGGCAAGTAGCAGGTTGCACTGAAATCGTTTATTATTTCGCCATTCCCCATTTATTTTCTGCTTCTCTTTTTTAGGAAAGTTATAAAAGAGGTTTAGTATCACTAATTTTTTAATTTGAAATTTTCTGAAGATGTTTGAGGAGAGTGAAGATTATTCCCTACAAGTATATTATTGTTGAAAAAGAAAAGGATATTGCCGTAATAACTATGAATCGCCCCGAAAAGCTAAACGCTTTAAACCTTGAATTGCAGGAGGAGTTAAAACACGCATTGGATACCCTCTACTTGGACAATGAGGTGAAAGTTATTATACTAACTGGTGCAGGCAGAGCTTTTAGTGCTGGTGGAGATATTGGAACAATGAAGGAGGCTCACCAGTTAGATCCACTATTGCTGAGACAAGCTTTGTATCAATCTACGTCTGAAGTAACCAATAGAATTTGGAACTATGAGAAGCCTATTATAGCTGCGGTTAATGGGGTGGCGGCTGGAGGTGCTTGCAACTGGGCTTTAGCTTGTGACTTTGTTATAGCCTCTGAGAACGCAAGATTCGGCGAAGTTTTCATTCATGTTGGATTGGTCCCCGATGGTGGCGGAAGCTGGCTTCTTCCCAGGCTGGTGGGTTTGCAGAGAGCGAAGGAAATTATTATGATGGGGAAGATGGTGTCTGCTGAGGAGGCTGAGCGAATCGGAATGGTGAACAAAGTTGTTCCAGAAAATGACTTGATGTCCACAGCTAAAGAGTATGCAAGGATACTAGCTTCTCTGCCATCGAGAACACTTGGGGCGGCTAAGAAAACCATTAATAAGGCTATGACCACAAGCCTTGGAGAAGCAATGGATTATGAAATGACTATGCAGGCAATATGTTTCCAAACAGAAGCTCACCGAGAACGTGTAAAAGCCTTTTTAGAGAAGAAAAAGTAGCCATAGCTACTTCGCCCCTTCCATAAATTTTTCTAATAGGATAAGGATACGGTCATCTTCTTGGTGCAACTTGCCCCAAGAAACATGGTTAGGCTGACTTTTTAAGATTCAGAATTTGTTATTCTCCCTTTTTTAAATTTATTAAATTAACCACTTTATATTATATTCTTAATTGCTTTTTTGTTTAAACCATATCCTTAGGAAAAGATTAAATAATTTTTACACTCCTCCGTTTTCCAAAATTTATAATGTTTGTAGAAAAACTTGATTATCTAACTAGCCCCGGATATCTAGATGGAAGTGTAGGTGCGGGAGAGAAAGCAGTGTGGCCGGGTTCTGGTCCTGTACTAGTGATAACCAATTTTACACTGCTGTATTTTGACGTAAAAACCATGAGAATGAGGCTAAAATCGGTTCACACAGGGGTAACAGTTGACTAGGTGGTGGATGTTACAGGCTTTGAGTTGATACTATCCAAGGAGAATAGGAGAAACTGAGCCGCCCACTACAGAGGAGTTGAGACTGCTAAGAGAGAAGATAGATCCCCATGGCAATTTTAAAGAAAACACTAAAAGAATAGAGGAACAGGCAGCCCGGAACTATTACTACAATTTTTTTACCCTAAAAAATATTTTTCATTTTTTGGTTTAAAAAAAGAAGTTTGCACAGGCTTTTTAAACTGAAGGGGATAATTTAAAACCCGAATACTACCACAAGTTATAAATATATTTATTTGATACTCAGAGAATCACTCCAAAGAACAATTTTTTGATGGGATGCAATTAGAATGAGGATTCTACTAATACATTCTGATGAGTTTTCCTACAGGGTAACCCAGAAAACGCCCATTGCTGAGAAATTGGAGGACGAATCAGTCAAGCAGGGCTCCTCTGAAGACTGCTTGGTGGTTTTTTCAGCTGTTGAGAAGGGCGATGAACTTAACAAGAACTATGTTATCAACCAGACCGTTGAAGAAATAAAGAAGGTAGCAGACCAGGTGGGGGCCAAAAAAATAGTGGTTTACCCCTACGCCCACCTATCATCCAATCTTTCAGACCCCAAAACAGCCATAGAGATTCTTAAGGGCGTTGCCAAGAAGTTGGGGGAACAGTACTCAGTTATGCGCTCCCCATTCGGTTTCTACAAGGCCTTCAAGTTGAGCTGTAAGGGGCATCCTATGTCGGAACTCTCCCGCGAGATTCACCCACCTGAGAGGGAGGTTGAAGAAAAGGAGGCACCAAAAGAGGCACCCCGAAAAATCGCCAAGAGGTTTCTGGTGCTCACCCCCAACGGTGAGGAAATGGAACCCGGAGAATTTGTGAAAAATTGTGAGGACGACGAGTTCAAGACCCTTGTGGAAAAGGAGGCGTTGGGTAAGGAGAGCCCTGGTTCTGGTGAGGAACCAGAATTCATAGGCATAGTCAAGAGGTATAATATAAATTGGGAGGGCTTCTCTGATAGGGGACATATGAAGTTTGGTCCCGAAGGCAACCTACTATTTGAACTCATAGCGGAGTACGCAGAGAGAATCGTCAGGGACTTTGGAATTCCGGTTTACTCTGTTAGGGGGACAAATATGTTTGATTTGGAAATGAAGCCGGTGAGAGAACATGCGGAACTCTACGGCGACCGCCTATATCAGCTGGAAGTGGAGGATAAGAAATTGGTTATGCGATACGCCGCTTGTCACCAGCAATTTTCCATGATTAAGGACTGGACGATTAGTTATCGCAACCTTCCCTTCGGAGCCTTCGAAGTGGCGGACAGTTATCGCATGGAGCAGAGCGGAGAACTATTGCTATGTTTCAGAACCAGAAAAATGCACATGCCCGACTTCCACGTAATATGCCGAGACGAGAAGGAAGCCCTAGAATGGTTTTACAAAATACACGAGAAAATCTATGAGGCCATGGAAGAGTTGGGACGAAACTATGAACTGCTCATAAATCTTACCTCAGAGGAGTTCTACGAGAGAAACAAGGACTTCCTGCTCAAACTCGCCAAAACCCGCAAAAAGAATCTTCTATTATGCTTCTATCCTCCAGGAATAAACTACTACTGGTCAATAAATAATGAGTACCACATAACCGACGAACTCAACAGGCCCAGAGAGATTGGCACTGTCCAGATAGATTTTGGAAACAGTAAAAGGTTCGGAATAAAATACACTGATGCTGATGGAAGCGAAAGGTTCCCCTTCATACTGCACACCGCCGTTATCGGCACAATTGAGAGATACCTATTTGCCCTTTTCGACACCGCAGTAAAAATGAAGAAGGAAGGCAAACCCCCCATGCTGCCAGTATGGGTCTCCCCCACTCAGCTAAGGATAGTTCCCGTCGCCGAGAGACACCTGAAATTCGCCGAAGAGCTGGCAAGCAAAATCAGAGGAATACGGGTGGACATTGATGATAGAAGTGAAACAGTGGCAAGAAGAATAAAACAAGCTGAGGAGGAGTGGATACCCTACATAGTAGTGGTGGGAGACAAAGAAGTGGAGGGAGAAAAACTCACAGTTCGAATCCGAGAAATCAGAAAAGAAGTCCAAATGACCCTCGAAGAACTTGTGAAAGAAATCCACAAAAAGATTGGCGACAAACCCTTCAAACCCCTAACTCTACCAATCCACGTTTCAAAAAGACCAATCTTTAACGTCTAAAATTTCCACACACCAGAGCCGAAAAACTCCCAAATAATTAAAAAACTTTTATGTCCTATCTACCCCGAACCACACTTCAAATCAGTCCGCCCCAAATTGGAACAGAACCCTACCCCCTCGCACCATTTATCCATTTATTTATTCAATTCTTAAAGTTCCGCTTCCCCATATTCAAAATATAAAATAAAAATTGGAGTAGGGCTTTTGTAAAAGAAAAAATTGTGGGTTCGGCTACTCTGTGGTTCGTCCGTCAAAATGTTCCTTACTCTCCATGGCGTCCTTTTTGGTGCGATGTACTATACCATCTTGGTGTTCGGGTGGAGAGTAAATCGTGTAAAGTTTGAGATTAGCGCTCTTGGAGGTATTTATGACGTTATGTTTTGCGCCCGCTGGAACTACGACCGCGCTCCCATCCTTTACGCGGTGTTCTACACCGTCAATTACTACTTTTCCTTCTCCTTCCTCAAATCGGAAGAATTGATCCACATCGTCATGTGTTTCTTCACCTATCTCTTCGCCGGGCTTAAGGTTCATAAGCACAAGTTGACTGTGTTTACCAGTGTAGAGTACGCGTCGAAAATTGGTGTTCTTCTTGGTTTCTTTCTCAATGGATACTACAAATCCCTTCAAACTCGTCGCCTCCATAAATGAAAAAGCTCATTTCGCTTATCAAGATTTCTTATCAATAAAGTGCTTATTGGTCTTGCTTCTTATAACTGGTACCCTTTTTTTGGCAAAGAAGGCGATTTAACAGTAAAACTTTAAAGGACGTTTTCAAAATCTTGGAGCACACTATTTTCGCGGTGGGAATTACGCTTTCTGGGTTAATTTTTTTAGTTGTATTTTCTTTTATAGTTTTGTTTTCGCCGTGCTGCTCGTATGGAAAATTTATTGTACGAACGAATTATTTGGAAAAATATAATAATTTTGTAGGGTTAACCTTCAAAGAATAGGAAGGGTACAATGTGAGATCTTTGAGGCTAAAAGATTTTTCCATCACTTCTGCTAGAGAAATCTTGGGTATTACATGTTTAAGTCTCTTTGTGGATTCCCTTGGTTACGGGATAGTGATTCCAATTCTTCCCACATATGTTTTGTCTCTGGGGGCCACAGATTACGATTTGGCACTTATTTTTTCCTCATTTGCCATGGTGCAGCTCTTCACTACCATACCTTTTGGCTTGTTTTCGGATAAGTATGGGCGAAAAGTGTTCATGGTTACGGGAATGCTTCTTCTTGGCATTTCTTTTATGTATTTTCCCTTCGCTCATAGTGTTCTTGCGCTTATTACTTGTAGGGTGGTGCAGGGCTTGGCCGCCTCTGCTACTTGGTCTTCTGCCCTGGCTCTGGTTGCCGATGCGTATCCTGGTGGTGATAAGGGTGAAAAGTTGGGTATTGCAAATGGGGCTGTGGGTTTGGGTAACATTGCTGGTCCATTGGTGGGGGGCGTTTTGGGTGATATTAATTTTGGTTTGCCCTTTTTAGTTATAGGTTCTATTGCTTTTTTCGCCTGTTTCTATATGGTTATGAGATTAAAGTTGGAAAGAGGCGAAGCTGTGGAGGCTCCTGTAGCTTTTCGTGAGATGTTGCGGGGGGCTATCCGAGTCAGGAATGTTTTGTTGGTGGTTTTCATCAACCTTTTGGTAGCTGTGTTTTTCGGCTTCATTGAGCCACTTTTGCCGCCCTACTTGGGTGGGAGGTTTAACATGTCGGGTACGCAGATTGGTTTATTCTTTGGGGGCGCCTTTCTAACCTATGTAGTTTCTCAGCCCTTTGTAGGAAGATTGTCGGATAGGTATGGGAGAAAGATGTTTATTGTGAGTGGGTTAATTGCTCTTTGTATCACAAATGTGGTGATTCCCTATCTCTCTGATGTGTGGACTCTCTTTGCACTGCTTGTTGTTATGGGGGTTTTTTGGAGTTTAGCGTATACGCCGCTTATGCCTCTTGCTGTGGATTCTTTGAGGAGCAAAAATAGGGAAACTTTTGGGACAATGTCTGGATTCTTCAATATTGCCTGGAACTCGGGATACAGCATAGGTCCCATAATAGGGGCTCTGGTAACCTCCTATTTTGGTTTTGAATCAATATTCTGGTTTTTCAGCGGGTTGCTTGTGGTGATGATAATTGTTTCCCAAACCTTGATAGCTGAGAAGAGGGTGTTTGTCGCGAAGGCGACTAATTAAAAATTTTTTTATGAATAATAACAAATAAATTTAAATAAATAGCCAAAAATTTCTTATTTTTTAAGTCTGAGAAATCGGTTAGCCTTAAAAATTCTCCAGCCATTTTCTTTCTGGAGAAGACCAAAGAGCCGAGAAGGGGGCGTTAAAATATGCAGAGACATTTTAAGAAGATGCCCCGCTCAACCGAAATACTCATAATGGTTTGTACCAGTGCATTTACTGACTCATTGGGATACGGGATAATAATTCCGTTCCTCCCACAGTACGCCATGTCCCTTGGCGCGTCTGACCTAGATGTGGGCATTATCTTCGCCACCTACGCACTGGTACAGTTAGTGACCACCATACCATTCGGTTTGCTATCTGATCGCTATGGTAGAAGACCCTTCATGATTTCGGGAATGCTCCTTCTCGGCATAGCTTCACTATTATTCCCCCTAGCCCAAACCGTGCACCTGATGATATTATGTAGAGCAATACAGGGTTTGGCGGCTGCGGCGACCTGGTCTTCAGCAGTAGCATTAGTGGCAGACACATTTCCGGGAAACGATAAGGGAACAAAACTCGGAATAATGGCGGGAGTAACCAATATGGGAGGCATTGCAGGACCCTTACTGGGAGGAGCCCTATCCGATGTGAATTTCAACATACCATTTCTATTAATTGCCGCTCTATCAATATTTATGTTCGCCTACATGTTCTTCCGACTAAAACTGCCCCCCAGAGAAAATAAGGCGGGGGAAATTTCGTACATGACGATGATAAGAGGCGCCCTGAGAATCAGAAACGTTGTTATAATCATACTCATTAACGCGTTGACAATGATTTTCTGGGGCTTCGTAGAACCCTTAATGCCCCCGTACCTCTCTGGTAGATTTTCACTGTCAAGTACCCAGATTGGCATCATTTTTGGTGCCATGTCTCTCATCTATGCCTCAATTCAACCATTAGTGGGCAGACTAACTGACAAGTATGGACAGAAAAGATTCATAATAGCGGGAATGGCCCTCCAAGCATCCATAGGTTTAATCATACCACTATGCAGTGATGTGGTAAGCTTAGCCGTTTGCCTGGTGCTAATCGCCGCGGTGGGTGCCATAGCTTGGACACCATTAACACCCCTATATGTAGAATCTCTCCAAGATGGAAACATGGAAGCCTACGCAACAGTTGGCTCTCTCTTTGGCACCGCATACTACATAGGATACATTATTGGGCCGGTAATTGGAACTCTGGTAAGTTCCCATTTCGGATTTGGAGCAGTCTTCATCTTTAACAGCATAATACTATTAGCCCTAGTTCTCTTATCAGGATTATATATTAAAGACGGAAAAAGGGCAGAGGCAAAAACGCAAGTAATGGAGTCGAAAATTTCCAGACAAAGAATCATAAACCGCAAAAAACCTCAGGAGCTAACAATAAGAGCTTAGACCTACTGAACATAAGATTGGTTTCACTTATCCCCACAATTAAAATTGTTCCGCCACTATTTACTTTCCTCACCTTCCCTTTTTATGGCCTGGAGCCGCTGTACATTTGCCATCTCCAGCAACTTGGGGAAAACTAAACCAACCCCAATTTAACTCATTCAAATTAGTGGAATTCTCTCTAATACCGTAACCTATTTTCAATTAATACAGGCAAGGGTTCAATAAATAGTTGGTGTGACTTATTTCTTCCCATTACAGGTTAGAATGTCACAAGCCACACTATTTTTTCAATCATTATTGAGATTTCTTCTTTTATCATTTTTGAAAAGTTAAGCTTAAAAATTTAAGAGCTACTGGTTTTTTGAAAAATGGAATTAATTGTGGGACCTGATTTTTTTGCGGTTATCACTAGCCAGGCCTAAACCACCTATTGAAATATTAATCATGGTTTGCCTAAGTGCATTCATAGACTCCTTAGGCTACGGGATAGTGGTTCCTTTTCTTCCCCAGTATGCTTTGTCACTGGGAGCCTCGGATTTAGATTTGGGTATTATTTTTTCCTCCTATGCCCTGGTGCAGCTGGTGACATCTGTTCCTTTTGGGCTGATGTCTGACCGTTATGGCAGAAGATGGTTTATGATTAGCGGAATGCTTCTTCTGGGTGTGGCTTCTCTTGTTTATCCTTTGGCGCAAAGTGTGCTTATGATATCAGCATGTAGAGCTATACAAGGTTTGGCGGCTTCTGCTACCTGGTCTTCTGCCATAGCATTAGTGGCTGACACGTTCCCAGGGAGGGATAAGGGGGAAAAGTTAGGAATCGCGACTGGAGTATCCGGTATGGGAGGCATTGTGGGCCCCATGGTGGGGGGCGCCTTATCTGACATAAATTTTATTTATCCCTTCCTCCTTATAGCTGTCCTTTCTTTGGCTATGTTCACCTACATGTTTTTCAGATTGAAAATTTCCAGAAAAGAAAAATTAGTTGAAGCTCCACCCTATGTGGAAACCATTAAAAAGGCTCTTGGAATCAGAAACATTCTCATAATAATAGTTATCAATGTTTTAACCACAATTTTCTGGGGATTCATTGAGCCCTTAATGCCCCCATACCTTTCTGGACGTTTTTCGCTCTCCGCTACACAAATAGGTTTAATTTTCGGCGTGGCTTCTCTGAGCTACGCGGTCTGCCAACCATTTGTGGGCAGACTATCTGATAGATACGGAAGAAAGATTTTTATTGTAACAGGTATGGCTCTACTTGCAGCTGTGAATCTAATTATCCCATTTTGTGTAGACCCAGTAAGTTTAACAATAGTTATAATGACCACCGCATCCATCGGAGCCTTGGCCTTTACTCCCTTGACTCCCCTGGCCATAGAGTCGCTTCAAGACCAAAATATTGAAGCCTATGCTACAGTGAACTCGCTGTTTGGTATCGCTTTCTATATAGGTTATAGCGCTGGCCCGGTGATTGGAGCTTTAATCAGTTCATATTTTGGATTCGAATCAATGTTCTTCTTCTACAGCATAATACTGTTAACAGTTCTCATCGTATCCCAGGCCAAATTAAAAGAAATAATGAAAAAAGAGGAAAAAGCAGTGATAAGAAGCACAAAAAAATAACCTAAAACTTCCAATAAATCTCATTTTTCGCACTCTGGTTTATTTTATTCCAGTTTTGACGGAATTAATTAGATACTGGAATTCTATTCTTCAATGAATATTTTTTGAGAGCTTAAAATCTCTGCAAGAGAAATGGGCAGAACTCGGGAAAAAAGAAGAATGCAAAAACTTAATGATGCGGAATGTGGGTTAAAATCCTAATTTTAAACTTTTTATAACTCTATTTCTAATTCTTTTATTCCATCCATGAAAATCAGTCTATCTTCTGCCTTGTAATCTTTAACATATTTTAAGGGCTGGGTGAGTTTGCCTATTTGTTGCAGTGTGTGTGCATCGGATCCAAGTGAGAGCTTAATTTCTTCTACCTCAAGTATCCTTTCGAATCCTTCCATCTTGTAGTTCTGATATGTGGAATTGAGTTCCACAAACAGGTCTGCATCCACAATTATTTTAATCGCTTCCTCCAATTCTTCCTGTGGCAGTATGTGAAGGTAAGCGTGGGCCAGCCCCACTAAACAATCCTTGGGAAGCCGCTTCTTAAATTCCCTTATACGATGCAAAAGCACTAACGGCAACCTATTATTCTTGTAAGGCAAAGAATTTGCACCCGCACCAAAATTGTCCGTCACATACTCAAAAAGATAATAATCAAATTTTTGGGATGTGAGTACTCTACTCTCCCTTGGCGAATCGAAAACACAAGCCCTAGTGTCTATTTCTATACCCTTCTTTAAAACAATTTTATCCCAATAAGCTTCACAGAGAGTTTTTAATTCTTGGAAGTATCCAGTCATATTTCCCATAATTTGGGAGCACTTCACAGTGTTGTGAGAATAGTGGTCTGTGACTCCCACCGCCTTTAAACCCTTACGAACACAGTAATTGAGTATACTCTCAATGCTGGAGTAGCCATCAGACCAAGTTGAATGGATGTGATAATCAGTGGTAACCAACTTCAAACCAGATACCCCAAGTAAAAGCGATAACTCAAATAGCTAATTGGAGGGAGAGTAACGTGAACGTTTTTGAACGATACGAACTCCTATATTAAAATTTTATGTATGGATTGCGTTGTTGCATAATTTTATTTTTTTTCAATTTATTTAATATATTTTGATGAATTTTTTGCAATTTCACATTGTTAATCTGAAAAAAATTAGGAGTATTAAATAAATCCATTCGAAAAAGTAAAATTGTGCAACAAAGCAGTATGGATTAAAAAACACTTTATGGATTGCTTCAAACTTAAAACAGTAGGATAAATTATCATTTTTCTCGTTATTGAAAAGTGATAAAATTGCAAAAAAACTTATATTGATAATCGAATATAACAGGTTATCAAAAAGAGAAGAAGAGGAAAACCCCTAAAGGAAGAGGCAAAGTAGGGGGCCTCAGTCGGCAATAAGGAACTTATTATGATTCAAATTATGAATGAGAATTGTTTAAAAGGGAAGGATATGAAATGGTTAGAAAAGTAGCCATAGTTGGCACGGGCCAAACTAAACATGGCAAAAGACAGGATGCGAGTTTCCCAGAGCTAGTTTACGACGCAGTTAGCAAGGCTCTGAATGATGCCGGCCTACAAATAGAAGAAATAGATGCGGTGGTGACAGGGTCAATGCCTGCCCCCATGGAGGGAGTCAACGCCCCCCACCTCTATTGGGGTGATGACCCCGCGGGAGCAGTTTTGAAACCATTAATGCGCGTTGCAACTTGTGGAACCACCGGCGTTTCTGTCGCCCACTCTGGTTACTATCATGTGGCCTCGGGTATGTTTGATGTAGTAATTGCGGTGGGTGCAGAAAAACAATATGAGGGAGAACCGCAGGGAACAATGACCACTGTTGTTGAGGGGTGCTTCCAAAGACCCTTTACTGCTGGTGCCCCCAGCGTATTTGCAATTCAATCAAATGAATACGTTCATAGATATAATATTCCTGAGCAAAGGGTGCGTATGGCGGCGGCAGAGGTTTCGGTGAGAAACCATAACGATGCGCTTGACAATCCCTACGCACACATTCAGATAAAAATCACGGTGGATGATGTTCTAAAGTCAAGAATAATCTGTTATCCAGTCAGGCTTTTAGATGTCTGCCCCTCATCTGATGGAGCCACAGCAATAATATATGCTTGTGAGGAGAAGGCTAGGAAAATAACAGACACGCCCGTTTGGGTTAAGGGTTTAGGATACCGAGGCGACGAGTATTGGATAGGTGACAGCGACAAGGTGATTTGGGATTCAGCAATCGAGGCAGCCAGAATCGCCTACAAACAGGCTAAAATTACCAACCCCTTAAAACAACTAGATGTGGCGGAAGTTTACAACCCCTTCACATTCCAAGAACTCTTATACTATGAATGCTTCGGCTTCTGCGAAAAGGGTGAAGCCTGCAAGTTAGTCGAGGACCAAGTGGTCATGAGGCATGGAGAACTACCCTGCGACCCTTCAGGAGGCGTGCTCTGCACTAACCCCATAGGAGCCACCGGAATAACGAGAGTCGCAGAAGCGGCACTACAGGTTCAGGGAAAAGCTGGAAAGCACCAAATTCCAGATGTTGAAACCGCCTTTGCACACGCAATGGGTGGCGTTTCACAACTAAACGGGGTAATGATACTGGGAAGAACACCCTAAAAAACCATTTATTTCACCTTTCTTCCCACAGCAAAATTATACCCTCTGAGAATTCTCTGCCTTCGACATAGTTCTTCTTGTTTCTTCTAATTTGGATTCTTTAACGCAAATTTCCCTAAACAAACATGTACAATTGTTTCTTTAGTTTGTGAAGTTTTCTCTCACCCCTCCTTTTTCAGAGACTAATACTTCCACTAAATGGGGCAGCCTCTATCCTAATTTTTCCCTCGGTGTGAATTCTCTTTTTGGTTACATGATTAGTTGCTCTTTAATTGTGTTTGACTTGTTTCCTTGAGTTAAGTTGGTTTGGGTAAACCATTAATTTTGGAGTTCGATTTCGGCATATTCGTCATTTGTCGTATCTCTAGGAAGTGTTGGAGATAAAGTTTAAATTTGGAAAAAACGCAAAAATAGTAATTCCAACCAATCAAGTATAGAGGAGTGATATTGAATGAGTCTCACCTACATAAAATATGGTGTTCTATTGGCTCTACTGGGCGGTCTCCTCGGAATCATTGCCTTCATTTTGGGACTACTGATGACCCCTATTTTGGCCTCGCTGATGCCTAACATGCTCCTTACTATTCTTGGATACCTAAGCCTACTAGCCTCAATTATAATACTCATACTTACTTTAGCACTGGCAGCAAGGAAGCTTCTAGCAAAAATAAAGACAATAATTCTCCTAGTGATTATCTTGGGAATTATCGAGCTTTTGAACCTTAACTTCGCAACCATTGCGCCAGTCATTTCAATTATAGGCGGCTTACTCGCCATAATTGGTGGCGTATTAGCCATGATGGGCATGAGACCAGCGCCGGCACCAAAACCAGCTGAAGCAAAACCAAAAGCTAAGAAGGCAAAGTAAGGAGACCAAAAGGCGTTTCTAAAAAACATTTTTTGTTTTTTCTTTTCTTAATTTAATGGAATATGCTCTCTCTTTTGATTGTGGTTCCCATAAGGATTTTTCAAGTTTTTGTTTGGCATTGTTGATGATTACTTTTATTAATACTGGTGTTTTAGGAATTTTGTGGGGTTCTAAATGAATATTGGAGTGCTTGTTTCCGGTAGGGGTTCTAATCTTCAAGCAATTATAGATGCTGTGGAGTCTGGCTATATTAAGGCTAAAATCAGTGTAGTTATAAGTAGTCGAAAGGACGCTCCAGCCCTGCAGAGAGCCAAAGAACATGGGATTGAAGCCATCTTCATTGATCCTCAGGATTTCTGGAAGGACAAGGAGCACCGTGAGGAGAAAAGGGTCGAGTACGATAAGAAAATTATTGCGGAACTTGAAAAGAGAAATGTTGAATTGGTGCTCCTTGCAGGCTACATGCTCATGCTCAGCCCCTACTTTGTCAACAAATACAAAAACAGGATTATGAACATTCACCCCGCCCTGCTCCCTTCATTCCCCGGAGTAAACGCTCAAAAACAGGCTCTAGAATACGGAGTTAAATACACCGGAGCCACAGTACACTTTGTGGATGCAGAAATGGATCATGGACCCATAATACTCCAAGATGTTGTGCCAGTTTATGACGACGACACAGTGGAAACCCTATCCAATAGAATCCTGGAAAAGGAACACAAAATCTACGTAGAAGCAGTTAAACTATTCACAGAAGGAAAACTCAAGGTAGAGGGGAGAAGGGTAAAAATTTTGAAATGATTCATCTCAATTTGTGTAACCTATCCTTCCCTGTGTTTGTCTAGGAATTCCCTGTACTCAATTATTCTCTTTATGGCTTTAGAGGCTCGGGTCATGGTGGGCACCACAGATATGCCGCGGGCAGTGTAGAATTTTCTGAGAAATATGGCTTCATGTTCACTAAATGCGGGCAGAATTGCCATAACAAAGGGTTTCCCCAACTCGTTTTTTATGTAGTCAGCAGCATCCTTTATGGATTTGCGGAGATTAATGTACCATTCATAACCTCTAGAGCGTTTTGCAAAGCTTCTGAAGCGGTCTAACATCTCGAAAATGACGAAGTCAATGTTATCCTCAGACGCTGCCACCTTGACCACTTCGGCAATGTTTGCGAATCGGAAAAAGGCTGAAGGAATATCCAGAGGGTTTCTGGTGCTTATACCCGCTGCGGGAACCATTTTCTCAATTTTCTCCCTGGTCTCTCTCGAGAGTAAGGGAATCTCCAAACCCATTTCCACAGCTTTGTCCGTTTCTGTGACACTTTCCCCTCCGCTAAAGGAGACTATGAGGCCTCTCCTACCCCTAGGTGGTGGATTTTTCAGAAAAACCAAATAAGTATCAACTAGATCCTCTAGGTCCCTAATGTCTATGGCCCCAATCTGTTTCAAAGCCGCCCTCCAAATATTCCCAGAACCCGCCAGAGAGCCAGTGTGAGAAGAAACCGCCACCGCTCCCCTCTCTGTTTGTCCCCCCTTCCAAACTATCACCGGCTTCTTCTTAACCGCTTCTTTTAACGTTTCGAAGAGTCTCCTCCCATTCTTGGTTCCCTCAATATAGGTGGAGATAATCTTTGTTTTGGGATCTTCAGCCAGATACTCTAAAAAGTCCGGATTGTCCAAGTCTATGGCGTTCCCGTAGCTAACCACTTTACTGAAGCCAACACCCCTCAATCTACCAGTATAAATCACCTGCTCCGTAAGCGCACCGCTCTGAGCTATGAAGGCTACTGGTCCGGGACGCTTGGGAAAGCCGGGTAGGAAAGATAAACCACTCTCCGGGCAATAGACACCCATACAGTTGGGTCCAATTATTCGGGTCACACCCTTCCTCGCAATTTTTAGAAGCTCCTGCTCCAGCTTTTTTCCTTCCTCGGTTCCAGTCTCACTGAACCCCGAGGTGAAAAAATGAACCGTTTTAACCCCCTTCTCAACACATTCCCTCATAACATCCGGAGTATACTTGGCGGGAACAGTCACTGTGGCGAAATCAATGTCACCAGGAATATCAAGGACACTCTTATAACATTTGAAGTTCAAAATGCTTTCCCTATTGGGGTTGACCACATATATTTTTCCCCTAAATCCTGTAACTAGGGGACCCTGAAGATAGAATAAGGAGCCCTCATTAATGCCGATAAAGGCAATGGACTCAGGGTGAAACAATCTCTCGAAATACTCGAATTTTTCACGATCCAAGAAAAATCACCAGTATACTGTACTTTTAACAACACAAGTCATAAGGATTGAATATTAAACTTTTCCAAAATTTTCTACACACCAAAATTTTTGGTAACGCATATAAGTACCAACGACCAAAATACTTTATCCAATACCTTGAATAGTGAGATGGTATTATGGTTAGTGTTTTAAAGGCTTTAGAAGACGCCGTAGGCTCAGAATATGTTTCAGACAAGGACTTCATAACCTATGCCTACGCCAGAGGAATAGACAGCGCCCTCCCAGCAAACCCACCAGACTATGTGGTGAAGCCAGGAACAACAGAGGAAGTCGCTGCGGTAATGCGCATCGCCAACCAGTACAAAATACCAGTGGTTCCACGTGGAGGAGGCTGCTGTTTAACCGGTGGTTCAAAGCCCATAGAGAAGGGAGGAATACTTCTAGACACAACCAGAATGCACAAAATACTAAACATTGATTTAAACACCCTAACCGTAACCGTTGAAGCAGGAATAACTTGGGCAGAGCTCAACAACAAACTTAACGAGTTGGGCTACTACACTGGAAACCTTGGTCCAGGAAGCGGAATGTCCGCTGTAGTAGGAGGCGGACTCTCGCACCACAGCGTGGGAGGAGGCGGAGGAGCGAAATACGGCACTTGCACCGAGCACGTTGTAGCCCTAGAAGTTGTATTGCCAACTGGCCAAATAATAAATACGGGCGCAAACGCCAGCGTCTACACCAAGGAGCCATTCTGCAGATTTGGATTCGGCCCAGATCTAACCGGACTATTTCTGGGCGATAATGGACTTTTGGGAATAAAAACCAAAGCAACATTGGAGATTTTCCCCAAACCTCCCTACCATGCGGCTAAGACCTTCACCATAGAGGAGCCCTCAGCTGAGAACGCGGCCAAAATCTGGCTAGCATGGAGGAGAAGAGGAGACCTTGGAATTTATGATTCACAGTGGTGGCCTCTAATAATGGTTCTAGGTCTACAACTACTTTTAGATGTGCCACCAGTAAAGCCTTGGGTGGGGCTACAGAAGGCAGTGTTCTGGTACACAATGGAGGCCGAAACAGAGGAGCAGCTGGAAGCCAACATGAAAATTGTGGATAAAATATGTAAGGAAAATGGTTGTACAGAGTTGGGACCCGAATTAAAGGATGGAAACATTGCAAAATGGCACTATGAGGAACAGGGACACTGGCTGAACTGGCACAGCCTCTGGGGAGGGATGGGGCCAGGTTCCATACCCCTAACAACAGAACATCACCAGGCCATACACCGCGTTCCTTATATTAGCAAGAAACTTGACGAGTGGGAAGCGGCACACAGGGCAGAACTTGATGCGAACGGTGGAATGCAGACCGGCATATCTACAGCAATTCTCTGTGGGCATACGACTGTGGAGGTTGACTCTGGGCTTCTGGCTTGGGATAAACCAGAATACCGTGAGAAGAATCTGGAGCTCTGGAAGAGTCAGATTGAGATGCTGCTAAGAGAGGGGGCAATGCCCTACATGGTTGGAGAGATGTTTAGCAAGGGACTAATAGACACTGAGGCATTTAACGGAACCTATTACGCTTTTCTTAGAGATGTAAAAAGGGCTTTGGATCCCAATAGAATTCTGAGTCCCGGAAAATTCTATCTCTAGGAGGAAAAAGAATAATGGCTAAAATGAAAAATACAAGAAAGCTATCGGACATGGTTTATGCCTGCTCCGGCATTGGCGATTGTAGAATAGCTTATAGGTGGGCTGTGGGCAGATACGGAGTTTGCCCGGTTCTTGAGCACTCCCCCCAGTTTGACCCCTTCTATGCTCGGGGCAAAATACGCATCGCTAAGGGGCTTTTAGAGGGTGCGCTTGAACCCAGCAAAGAACTAGCAGAAGTACTATATCAGTGCACCACTTGTGGTAATTGTCACTCCGCCTGCCACCAGAGCATGTGTGAGGAAATAGTACTACCCATAAGTAGATTTATTGATCATGTGAAGCTTTTCGAGGCTATGAGGGCGGACCTGGTTGAGGAAGGATTTGGTCCCATGCCCAGGCATAAAGAGATACTGGAGTCAACCAGAAAGGAGCATAATCCCTACATGGAGAAACACGCTGACCGCGTAAAATGGATTCCTAAGGGTAAAAAGATTCCCCAGAAGGCAGACCTAGTATGGTTTGTGGGTTGTACGGAGCCCTATCGCCAACCAGATTTGGCTCAAGCATTTCTGAAAATTCTGGAGGCTTCAAAAACAAACTTTGCAATAATACATCCCGAGGAGTGGTGCTGCGGTTCCGTGTTTTTCAGAACTGGAGTGTGGGACATGGCTGAGGAGCTTGCAAAACACAACTTAGAAGCTCTCAAAGCTGCTGGAGCTAAAAAAGTGGTAATTCACTGTGCAGGTTGCTACAGAACAATTGCCAAGGATTATGCGGAATTATTTGGAGAGCTTCCCTTCAAAGTGGTTAACGCAGTGGAGCTTATCAGAGACTTCATGAAGGAGGGCAAGTTGAAACTCAAAAAACTGGACACCAAAGTAACCTACCATGACCCCTGCCACCTTGGAAGACATATGAAAATATATGACGCTCCTCGAGAGATACTTGAAATGATGCCTGGAGTGCAACTTGTTGAGATGAAAAGGATAAAGGAAGCTTCCTGGTGCTGCGGAGCGGGTGGGGGCGTTAAAAGCGGCTTTCCAGAACTGGCAGTAGACATAGCTAAGGACAGAATAAAGGAAGCTGAGGAGACTGGAGCAGATTACTTGGTGACTGCTTGTCCCTTCTGCGTGAAGAATCTCCAAGACGCGGCAGAGGCTTTGAACAGCAAAATTAAGGTTTTAGACATTGTGGAACTAGTAGCCGAAAACTTGGCATAAAAAAGCGACATCATTCCCCTCCTTTTCCGAACACATCTTTTATTTTTTGATGATTCGTCGGTCAATGTGGGGGTCGCCTGAGTTTTCTATAACTCGGGGTCAAATTTGATTTTTTTAATTTTGAATAATTGGATGCTTCCATCTTAGCCTGTTCTCGTTAAACTTAAAAAGGTTGTAGAATTCCTAAAGCGTAAAAACAAATTCAATTGAGATTAAAATTCAAGTTAATTATGAGCCTGTTTAGGGATAGATGTTACCTTTATGATGGGATAATCTAAATAAGGCTACCATTCTCAGTTACTAGATAGTAACTGGTGATGATGTTAGAGATGGCAAACAAGGTTGGTTTCGTGGTTAGGACTGGTTCCCAGGCGGCATTATCCTCCACCGAAGATATTTCAAAATTTTTGAAGAGAAGGGGATTCGCCACTTATACCATTAGTGGTGTGGATGATGTGCAGGATGGCACCTTTTTCATAATTTCTAATGGGGGGGATGGTACAGTTCTGAAAACCGCCAGGATGGTTGTGGAGCGTGGGGGAGGTATTCCCATTTTTCCAGTGAATTCTGGCACCGTTGGTTTTCTAACTGAGGTGGATGCTCACAACGCGATACCAGAACTGGAAAAGATTTTGGGAGGGCATTACAAGGAGGAAGATCACCACGTATTAGACGTTTACCTGAAAGAAAAGTATGTGGGATTCGCGGTAAATGATGTTGTCATCACTTGTGAGCATGGAAGGATACTTAATGGAAAATTGTTTCTGGATAATGTTCTAATATCATCAATTCGCGGTGACCGGGTAGTAATAGCTCCACCCTTGGGTTCGACTGCCTACAATTTATCCGCAGGAGGATCAATAATACATCCAAAACTTGAGGCGATGTCGATTACCTGCGTTGCGCAATTTTACACAAGTAGGTTTTTCCCACTTATTGTGCCCATTAACACTAATGTAAAATTTGTTTTGTCTGATACACCTTACGACAACTATGTTGTTCTAGACGGACAGATAGCTGAGGTAAATGGGAAGAAAATTAGAGGTGGACAAACCATCGAGGTGAGGGTGTCTCAGAAAACATTCAAACTAATTTACACTGAAAGATCCTTCTATGAAAGGATAAACAAGGTTATCCTAACCCAACAAGAGAAAGCCCCATGGATAGAACCCCTTCCCGGAGACATCTACTGAAAAGTGAACCCTGCCTATTATTCTGAAACAACCTAATGTTTATGCTAAAGTGTATGAATCAAGTCGTAGGAATCATCGTCAATTATTGAATAGAAACAGAACCATTAAATATGAAGTTTGCATAACTATTGATTCACTTAAAATTTTTGCCTATTTTTCAAGAATTGGAGTTGGTGCTATGCCGATTAAGGTAGGAGATATGGTGAAAATTGAGTATACTTTAACCCTTAACGATGGAACTATTCTCGACACATCGGAGGGTAAAAGACCCCTAGAATTTGAGGCGGGTTCGGGACGCGTAATAAAGGGTTTGAGTCAAGCAGTGATAGGGATGGAAAAAGGGGAAGAAAAACTGGTCAAAATAGAACCCAAAGACGCTTACGGATACCGCAAGCCTGAATGGATAAAAAGGATTCCCAGAGACAAGCTTCCCCCCAATTTGGAGGAGAATATGACCCTGACGTTTACTATGTTTGATGGGACACAGATATCGGGACGAATAATAGGAATAACAGAGGAGGTAGTCACTGTGGATTTCAACCATCCATTAGCCGGGCTGGTTCTAAACTTTAAGATAAAAATTGTGTAACTGTCTCAAACATTATTCCAGCCTGATGGCTCCCGCTGTGCATACAGAAACGCACTTTCCGCATCCTTTACACTCATCCTTGACCCTTGCTTTTGCCTTGACTATTTTGACTCCTTTCTCGGGCAGTGGGCACTCAAATAAGCAAAATGCGCAACCTGTACACTTATCCTCATCAATGATTATTTTCATTGATCCTCCTCTTTACATGTCATAAAATTAACTAGTTTAGGACTTCAGAAGCTGCCCAGCAATTACCATTCTTTGAACCTCGCTTGTTCCCTCATATATCTCAAGTACTTTGGCGTCTCGATAGTATCTCTCAATGGGATAGTCTTTCATGTATCCATAGCCTCCATGAATTTGAAGTGCTTTTGAAACCACTTCGGTGCAAATCCTTGAGGAGTACAGTTTTGCCATTGCTACTTCTTTGGTGAATCTTGCCCCTTTATCTTTTAGGTATGCGGCTCTGTAGGTAAGGAGGCTAGCTGCTTCTATTTGGGTAGCCATCTCGGCCAGCATGAATTGTACCGCTTGGAACTGGGCGATAGGTCTTCCGAACTGCTGCCTTTGCTGGGAGTATTTGAGTGCTTCTTCGAATGCTGCTCTGGCTAGTCCCACTGCTTGAGCTGATGCTCCAATTCTAGCCGAGTCAAGAATGGTCATAGCTATTCTGAAGCCTTCCCCTTCCTTTCCCAAAAGATTAGCTTTAGGTATTCTACAATCATCAAAAATTAGTTCGGAATTGACGGCGGCACGCATGCCCATCTTGTCTTCTTTGGGACCGGCACTAAATCTTGGGGTTCCCTTCTCAACTAGGAAGGCACTTATGGGTTTTTTCTTGGCATCACCGGTTGAGGGTGTTGTGGCAAATACTAGGGCTACCCCCGCTACTGGGCCGCTTGTTATAAATATTTTACTACCCTTTAGTATGTACTCATCTCCATCTGGAGTAGCAGTGGTTCTGAGGGCTTGAGCGTCGCTTCCAGCGCCTGGTTCTGTTAGCGCGAAGGCTCCTATGAGTTCGCCTTTGGCGAGTCTGGGAAGGAATCTTTTCTTCTGTTCTTCGGTGCCGAACTGCGCTATGGGTTGGGCGCAGGCAGAGTTGTGAATCTGTAGAGTTAAACCAATTCCACATACCACTCGGGATATTTCTTCTATCATTATGGCGTAGCTCACGGTGTCCAGTTCCGAGCCGCCGTACTCTTTGGGAATCTGTGCGCCTAAATAGCCCTGCTCTGCCATTTTCTTAATCTCTTCCCAGGGGAACTCCGCCTTCTCATCCATTTCTCGGGCTCTGGGGGCTAATACGGTTTCAGCGAATTCTCTAACCGTACTTCTGATTAATTGCTGCTCCTCGGTAAAGTCAAAATTCATAACAACACCTCACATACTGAATTTGTTCTTCAAACAGTTGTTAATGTTATAAACTAATGAATTTTTGTGTTCTATAAACTTATATAATTAATGATTCCCCGCCCGAAAAATATGTGTCAAACAACCAGTTTACTTTGAAAAAGCTCTTGCTTTGAAAAAATTTTTAGAATGTACCAAAGTGTGGGTGGATTTAACCCCTAATAATTTGTAGAAGTAGGGCTTAGAGGGATGGCTGTGGAGATGGCTGCATAAGTGTAATTGTTATTAGTCCGGTGTGTATTCTGTATTTGTCTTGATCCGCCTCTAGTATTTCTGCTTTTACTAGTTTTTCTAGTGATTCCTCAATAGTTGCTTCCTCCAATCCCAACTTTAGTAAATCCTCTTTGGCAGCCTCCCCTTTTTCAACTATGAATTCAAGGATTTTACCTATGGCAGTTGTGGAATCGCATCCCAAGAGGTCGCAGATTTTTCTATTCTCAGGATAGTTTACTTTTAATGAGTTGATGTTGTAGTTTTTTTCGTCTATACTATCAAACCAGCCTGCGAAGGCTGCGACTCGACCGACTAGTGAGAGTTGAGCTAGGGCTACCTTTTGTTCGCTTGCAAATTTTAGGATGACTGTGATGCCGCTTGACACGCGTAGAATGAGGTAGTTTCCCGTGGAGAGAAAATCGCCCACCTTTAATTGGGGGAAAAGGTTGATTAAATCCCTTAATACTTCGTTGTCATCGAAATTATATTGGTAAAGAATTTTTCCCGAGTTGGCGACAACCACTCCTCCCACCGGCCTGCCACTTCCACACTGCGCAAAAACATTTTTGAAAGCCAGTTCGGGGTTTATCTCCAAAGACACCGACCTCTAGAAATACTATTTTGGGAGCTTAAGGGTCAAACATCTATTTTCTCTAGGATGTTTCCTCACTCAAGTTCAGGTACTTGGTTGCAATCATTTTTACCAGTTCTTTGAGCAGTTCTTTTGTGCCGTCGCCGCGTAGGGCTGAAGTTTCAAAGTAGTCTATTCCCAGTTTTTCACAAAACTTTTTTGCTTGCTCTGTGGATACATGTCCCTTATCTATTTTCCTTATGTCGATTTTATTTCCAACTATTATTTTGGGAATACCGTCAACGTTTTCCTGCTTCATTATTTTTAACCATTCCTTGATGCCCTCAAGAGTCTTAGGCTGGGTAACATCAAACATTAATACAGCGGCCTTTGCTCCCTTATAAAAAGAGCCGGAAATTTCGCGAAACTGGTCTTGGCCCCCGATGTCCCAGAAATGCAGCCAGATTTCCTGTTTTGAATGTTTTACGTCAATGAGTCCAAAATCAACCCCTATAGTTGTACGGTATATGGGATCAACCAATCCCTCAGTGTATCTTTGCTTAATGGTGGTTTTTCCCACCCCACCGTTACCCAGTAAAAGCACCTTAAATATGTACTTTTCTTTCAAGAGAGTTAACCTCACTCACAGTGCCTGTTGCTACAATTTTATTTTTCCGCTAAAAATAAATAGCTTTTGGCTCTTAAGATTTTTCATATTACAACTTTTAGTTTTGTGGGGTTTCTCCTTTGATTCACGCTCTACTTATTATCACGCAAGACGGAATGGGGCACGTAGCATTTGATGATGGCTTGGGTATTAATTTCACTCTTTTTTCGGGCATGCTGATGGCCTTAAACAAGTTTCTATCCCAGATTTTTGGTGGGGAACAAATTAACCGTGAAATTGAACTTGAACTGTACTCGCTTCTACTTAGGGAAACAGGTAAGGGTCTATGGGTTTGTATTCACGATGCGTCTGATAATATGGAACTTATGTATTCAAAATTGGACCAACTAATCAGTTTGATTGAGAAGGAGGTAGACTTCGAAAATGACTTGAAAGGTACTTTAGATCTGGATGCCAAATTAAAGAAGAAAATAGAAAAAATTGTTAAAATTAAAACCGTACCCAGATCACTTCAATCATTCATAAGTAAAGAGATTAACTGGCTATCCGAGGGACGAATGATAAATATTATTCTCCAGAATGTCTACCTTATTTCTCTGGAGGGAGGAATAGCTTCCAGCTGGGAAAAAGAAGCCAAACCGGACATCGGCACCCGCTACGCATGTTTAAAGATGCTAAAAAGCCTACCCAACACTGTGAATCTCAAACTGGAGCTTTCCATCAAACACGAGGCTGGAACTGAGGAGTGGCGGTTCAGAAGAATAGGGGATAGCGAATTTTTCCTATTTCTGAGAGCGATTATGAACGAGGGCTCAAGAGCTCTCTTCGGGATTCTAGTCGACAAGATAGTGGAAGGTCTAGTTGATGTACTAAAAGAGAAAGCCTCCATCGAACCAATAGTAGAACCCAGCGCCATTCTCCCCCCACAGAAGCCACTAGCAACCCTAAAGCAGAAAAAACAGGTCACCCTTATGAAGGAGGAGAAAATTCCCAAGGACGAGGAATTATTAACCAGTTTAGAAACCCTTGTTCAGAAGGTAGCAAAAAGAATCAAAACACTCTCAACGATAGAAGTCAAAGAAGAGAATATTAAACCAACCAAAAGGGCCGAGGTGGATGATTAGCATAACTATCCAAAATATAGCCCAAAATTTTATGGATTACTGGGTAAAGTTTTAAATGTCCATTTTGTGTGGATTTTTTTACAAAGAAATATGGTGAGGGAGCAGATATTAAAGATGGAAAACTGGAGTTCTACTCTCCCCTAATGAATAGTCTAATAAAACCTCTCATCGAGAAAAAGAGGAAGGAACACGAAACACTGTTCAACGAAGTTGGAGTTCTAGTTCAGGCGAATTTTTCTCAGAGAACCATCGAGCTATACATGGAAATTTTGAAAAATAAACAAACCATTGAATATCTTTTGGAGCAGGGTTACAATTTACTTTCAATATCCGGGTTACTGACAAACATTGCTCAAATAAACGTTTTAAGGGCCAAAATTGAAGGCCGCGTTAAAAAGAACTTGGAGAGCAAGATTGAAGAGGCTGAGGAGAAACTAAACTCGGCTAAAAGGCAACTAAACCAAACCTATGAGAATATAAAGTCCTATCAAGGATTCGAATGGTTAATATTCGCATACACATATCTTAAAGATGCTGAAACCAGTGTCAACACCCTAAAAGCCAGAGAGGAGGTAGACTCAGAATTATTCTATCAAGCATGCCTAGCAATAGAGCTATGCAATATTTTCACAGACTTCACCAAAATTGTAGAAGACATCGACGAGAAGGGGAAAAAAGCCGAAGATTTAAAAAAATCCATGAAAGACTTCGCCTTTAGAATGATCCAAACCGCAGAATACACTCTCAAAACTGTGCAACCAGAACACGTCAACAATCCCGAAGAGGAATTCTTACTCCTAAAAACAACAAACTACTACGTCCCAGTAATGGAGAAGGCATTTAAAGAAGGAGATTACCTCAAAACAATCGACACCGCCCAACAAGTAATATACAATGCAGAAATAATAAAAGCAGCATTCCTTCAAGCACCCCAATCCTATATTAGAAACATGATAACACAAAAATTCTTAGAGTTCAACCAACTAATACTCCTAACCAGACAAAAAGGCAAATTCGACGCGATACTACCCCTATTCTACTATGAAAAAGCAGCGGGGCCCCTGGGTGAACCTTCAAAAATGATAGCAAGCGCAAACCTCTCCATGACCCTAATAGGAGTAATGGAACAAGAACTAAGACCATCAGCAATATTCACCACTTAAAAAATATCTAAAAAATGTTGCTTTGACGAAAATGCATCATCCAAGCTCACATGACAAAAAAGGGGACACTATTCACAAGGCGGAAACTATAAAGTTACCAATGTGCATTATAGAGCCCAGAAATTTGAATTATTATAAATCCATTGAAATTGTTTTAATATCATCAGCTTAAAGACAAAATTCATAACCTAACGTACTCCACGGTTAAAGTGGTTGGAGAAGTACCATTTTTCGTCGAAAAAGTAAAATGTTTCAAGAATGGAAACATCAAAAAGTAGAAACGAAAACAAATTTTTCGCAAGCCAATATGGTGATTAAGAATTAATTGAGTTCATCCCTTATTTTGTGTTCTAAACTGTGAGAAAACGCATAAGCCATATGTCATAACATTGACTCCTAACTTTTTATTTTACTATTGATTTTGCTAACTGCTTGTTTCCACCCCTACTCAACCGTGGTTTTCACGGAGTAGCGCTAAAACTTGTTAATTTAGGCTAAGCAAGTGGAATGTGGGGCTTTTCTAGCCTCCTCCACAAGGCTTCCATGCACCAACAGTTTTTATTGAATATACGGGTGTGTGCCTTTTTGAAATCAAGGCGAACTTCTCTACTTCACCAGACAAAATTATCCAAATACTTAAATAATTTAATAGCGCTAAATTATAAAAACCATCTGAATGCAGTGTATGAATGTATGGGAGGTAAGATTTTTGGTCGAGGAATGGAGACTAATTTACAATCCAGAAGGAGATATGGCGGACACCGTAGCTTATCCCGCCGCATTAATAACTGGAAAAATGGTGGGAGCACCAAACACCATATTCATAGGAGGATTCAAAAAACTCGGAATCAGCCTAGGATACTTCCAAGACATAGACAGTGAAGTCGACGTAGCCAAGGCACAAGACCTAGACGTGGAAATTGTGCGCAGGCTAGGAGTAGGAGGAGGAACAATACTAATAGACCCAAAAGGATCAATGGCAATGCTAATGACCTTCAACGCAGACCGATACCCCAACATGGACAAAGCATTCTGCCAAATCGGCGGTGCACTAGCGCAAGCCTACTGGAGACTAGGAGTAAAACGAGCATATTATGACCATATCGGAGATATCAAGGTGGGTTTTGAGAAGATTACTGGTTTTGGATTTGCAACTATCGGTAACATAACTGTTCAGAACACTATTTTCAGTTTGGGGCCCCCAGACGTTGAAACATTTTTGAAGGTTGCCAAGATTCCTCCGGAGAAGTGGAAGGACAAGAAGATTAGTGATGTGAAAAAATATATCGCCAGTGTTGAAACAGAAACCGGGAGGTTGCCCTCCAAGGAGGAGTTCAGGGATGCTGTGGTAGAAGCCTTCGAGGATATGTTGGAGGTTAAGTTTGTTGAAGGAGAACTGTTGCCGGAGGAGAAGAAGGCCTACGATGGGAATAGGGCCGTGGCGCTGTCTGACGAGCACAACTTTAGGGTTTCGAGTGCTAGGAGATTCGCGAAAATTCCCGAGGATTGCAAGTTAAATATGGCGAGGTACAAGTCGCGGAAACTTATAGTGGCTCATGTTTTGAGCGATAAGAATGATGTGATAAAGGACGTTATGATTTCAGGAGACTTCTACTGTTCTCCGCTGCCCTATCTGGGAGAGATGGAAAAGTCTCTCGTGGGATTGAAGGCTACGGATAAGAATGCTCTAGTTAACAAGATTAAGGAGACCTATGCTAAGCCGAATTGGCAGATTCCCATGGTTGACGCAGAAGATATCGCATCCGCTATATACATGACTACTGGAAAAATTTGAACCGCACAAAACACATTCACTTTTAGGCTTGGTTTAACCTTCCTCTATTTTTTGTTAGGCTAATTCCATTAGGTTGAGATAATATTCGCTTTCTCCATTCTGTACTATTTCTTGGATTATTTTTCCTATTTTTTCTCCTACTCCGGGGATTTTGGTTATTTTTTCTTCTTTTGTGAGTTTGACTATGTCTTGCGTGGTTTTGAAAATTTGATTTGCGGCTTTTCGATAGGCGCTTCCCCTTTTTCCGGTTATGTCTAGGAAGTATGCTATTTGTTGGAGTAAGTGTGAGCATTCGTCTTTGATTGGGATTTTTCCATGGAAAAGTTTATGGGGAATTCTTAGTGGGATTTCATACTTTCTGCATGCTTCAAGAACGGTGCTGTTTATTTTTTGGTTGTATTCTTCGTTTGCGTGGTATCCTTGTTCACTGCATATCTGGCTGTACTTTGGGATTAGTTCCGGATGTTTTTCTTGCAGTTTTTGGTAGTAGTATTTTTTCTGGCGATCCCTGAGCATCAAGCCTCCTGCAATGATGAAGCTGGCTCCCTCCATTTTGGCCCTGGAAACAAGTTTTTCGATGGATTCTGTGCTATCTGAAATAAAGGGTAAGATGGGCATTATCACCACTCCTGTTGGAACTCCCATTTTTGAAAATTTTCCAATTACTCTGAGTCTTTCTTCTGGTGGGGAGGCTTGGGGCTCCCAGGTTTTCCAAACTTCGTCCTCAAGGCTGGTGATGGAGAAGGCTACTATGGCTAGGTTTTGCCCGTTTATTTCTCCTATTAGGTCGATGTCCCTCTCCACTAGGCTGGACTTGGTTAGAATGAAAATGGGGAAATTTAATTCTTTTATTGCCTCAAGCACCCTGCGGGTTACCTCATACTTTTTTCCAGGGGCTGGTATGAATCACCTATCCCTCCACCCACAGCCACGATTCCTTTTTCCCTGTTTCTCAGTTCTTTTTTCACAAGTTGGGGGGCGTTGACCTTTATGTAAATCTTGCTTCCAATGTCCAAATCCAAATAGTACCTTTCAGACCTTCCATCGCAATATTCACAGGCATGCTGACATCCCCGGTAAATATTCATAGCATATTTTCCAGAAACCAACCATCGGCATAATTCCTCTCAAGAAGAATACTCCTAGGCTCAGTTAAAACTTCTATAGGCATAACTTACTTGGCTCCCAAACAACTTTAGAAAACCATTTTTAGCCACAATGAAGCAAATTCAAACGTGAAAAATATTTGAAAAAGAAGGTTATATGTTCTAAGTGTTTTCTGGGGCTAGTAGGTTTCCCAATGTATCATTTCTTCCAGGGGTCTTCTTCTGGGCGGGGTTTCGGGTCTCTTTGAGGGGTAGCCTAGTGCCAAGATGCTGAATGGCTCCACATGTTCGGGGATTTTTAATAATTCTCTTATCGCTTTTTTGTCAAGCACAGAGTCCCAGCAGGTTCCTAAACCTAATCCGTGGGCTGCGAGCATCATGTTCATTATGGCTGCGGAGGCGTCCATAGGGGTATAGAATTGGCGGGCGTTCTCGTATCCCTTAGTGTACTTGTTCTGGTTAACGCAAACCACTAATGCTACTGGGGAATCCTTTAGGTAGGGGGCGTAGCCGGATAAGGAAGCCAGTTTCTCCCTCATTTCCTGACTGGAAACTACTATCACCTCTATGGGTTGACGGTTACCCGCTGTGGGTGCCCATCTGGCTGCGTTAACAATTTTTTCTATGATTTCTTTGGAGACAGGTTTGCTTCGGTCATAGTCCCTTATACTTCTCCTATTTTCTATGGCTTCAAAAATATCCATTTCTTTTTCCCTTCTTTAGAATAATATTTTAACATTTATCTCATGTAGGGGGTTATATCTTTTTTTGCAGCTAAAACAACCATGTTGGCTAGTTCTTGAAGGTTTTTAACTGGGTAGCATTCAGCCCCTGCCTGAATATAATAGTCTACTACGGAGTCGCCGGTGTTCCAGAACTTGGGATCTTCAGGGTTTAGAATCATGAGTCTTTTTGAAATTTTGGCAAGTTTAGCTATTTTTTGGGCCGAGAGAGGGTATCCTCTTAGGCTGCCGTAGAGTTCTCTTCTTCCGAGGTAGTCTCTGCAATCGCTTAGAATGATTACCGTGGTTTTCTTGGTTATGGTTCCCTCCGTTTTTTTGAGAAAGTCCTCGAAGGCTGTTTCCATGTTGCTGCTTCCTCCTCCCCGGTAAACATCCCACCAGTGGCTAATCTCTTGGAACAGCCTCTCAACCATACCCGTATCCAGTGCCTTGGTCACAGCCCAGCAGTGATCTGTGAAAATGTAGCCCCTAACTTCACTGAAGGCCTTTTTGATTCCCAACATTAAAGTTATAAAAAAGTCGGATATCCATTCGCAGCTCCCAGAAACATCACAGAGCAGTACAATTTCTGGCCTTTGAATCTTTCTCATCTTGTAATCCAGCTTGACCATTACTCCCCCATACTCAAGGGACTTGCGAATTGACTTGCGAATATTTATCTTACCTCTATCCGCAAGTTTCTCTCTTCTTGAAAGCCTGGATGCCAGCTGCTTTGCCAGTTTCTTTATGGTTCTCTCAATTTTTTCCACATTACTCACAAGAAAAACCAAGTCTCCCACATACTTGTTAAATTCCAGCTCCTCAATGTTTTGATAATCCAGTTTCACGAGTTTAGAAATGAGTTCCTCCAGAGGATACTCTCCCCTAAACAATTCAAGAAATTTCCTCTGCGCAAAAGTTAGAACTTTCTCAATTCTCTCCAAATAGTCCTTAAAATCGGTGGGTTCATCCAGAGCCCATCCAGAGTAAAGCTTCATATACTCTATAAAATTTTTAAGCATCTTAGCAAAGGTGTCAGGGTCCTTGGTTTTGCTGAGGATTCGCTCCACAAGTTGGTCGGCGGCTCCCTCCAAATCATTTTCATCAATTGCCATACCTATCCCTCGGATACCACCAAACCTTGCCAAAACCTCCCGTCTTTGTCCTTGCTGGTCTCGCTGCTGAGGCTCAGTCTGCTGGTCTCCCTCCTGCGATGGTCTCTCTGTTCTCCGCTCCTGTCTCTCACCTTCGGAAAACAAGTCTCTTAATTGAGAGGGTGCTTTAGGTGTTCTTTTATTTTCCTCCATTATGTTGCAGAAATAGAGGTCGAAGATGCGGTCAAAATCTGGCCTGTCTGCTTCATCCTTTATGAGGCAGGCGGCTAAACCTTCCCTCATCACTTCCTTATCTATGTCTAGTAGTGTGAAGGCTCTGCAGGCGTCTATGGTCTCCGCTAAACCTACCCGAATGTTCCTTTCGCGAAGAAGCCTTACAAAGCCCTCAATCATGTCTGGTAACCTTTACCCTTTTTCGCCGTTCAAGTCGAGAAGGTTCTCAATACCTTTACGGGCCACCAGGTCTATGTCACTCTTAACCTTAAGAAGAGTCGAAAGGAGAGAGTTAACAGTATCCGGATCCAACTCACTTTTACCGATAGCTATGAGAGATCTGGCGAAGTCAATGGACTCCGCAATGGAGGGAACCTTTTGCAGCCTCATGCTTCGCAGATTCTCCACAAAACTCAATATATTATCCACAAATTCATCATACAGCTGGGGACAGTTGAGAAGTATAATCCTTTTTTCCAAATCCCTTGGGGGATAGTCCAAGTAGAGGTGTAAGCACCGCCTTTTCAAAGGCTCAGACAATTCCCTCGAACTATTAGAAGTCAGCACAGTAATAAGTTTCTGGTTCGGAGGAGCCCTCACGGTTCCCAATTCCGGAATCGTGATTTGCCGCTCGCCAAGGAGTTCAAGAAGGAAGGCTTCGAATTGCTCGTCGGCCTTATCAATCTCATCTATGAGAAGCACCGCTTCAGGAGACTTTAAAGCGGTTAACAAGGGGCGTTCCAAGAGGTACTCCTCAGAAAAAATTGATTTTTCACCCCCATCATTACCTTTAAGATGGTTCATCTGAATCCTGAGAAGCTGCTTATGATAGTTCCACTCATAAATTGATTGTTCAGGAAGAATCCCCTCATAGCACTGAAGCCTAATCAGCGGAAAGCCAAACAGCTTCGCGGTGCAAACACCCAGATAGGTTTTACCGCAACCCGCAGGACCCTCCACCAGAATCGGCTTATCAAGCTGGAAAGCCAGAAAAAGAGTGGTAACTACCTTCCGATTAGGCAAATAACCGACACTCACAAGTCCATCTTCAATATCCTTAGGCTTAAGCCTCACTGGATTTTCCAAAAGTTCTCTCGGAAGCAAACCCGCCATAAATCCCACCAACAGAACCAAATATAAGACTAAACGGAACAGTATTTTTAAACAAGCTATAAATCTATCTACAACATTAAAAAACTACAAGAAACACAGGAAAACATTGAGTCAGAAACACAACACCAAACACAGCAAATAAAAAATCTTTGCAAACACAATTAAGAAACACAAGCAAATTTATAGCCACACTTGCTCCAGCTTTCATGGAAGGCACTTTCTCTTCCATATTCGAGAGGGCCAATTACACCTGCGACGTTTTTCACCCATAGACACAGATCTGTCCCCTTTTTTGAGGGCTGAAAAATCAGATATCTGGTTATCAACGCTTTACCTAAAAAAAGAAGCCGCACTCTGCTCATTGGGAAGGTCTCTGGGTGGTTCCAGACGTACACCTTTCTTGTGTTTGTGTTTGTTTGGCTTCACTGAGGACTCGTTTAAAAGGATTTTAGAAAAAGGGGGAAGGGAAGACTTAATTCTTGTGGTTCTTATTTTTTCAGGAGTTCTTTCCTCCTTTCTTCTAGTTTCAGGAGTTCTTTCCTCCTTTCTTCTAGAAGTTGAAGGATTTTGTCTCTGTCTTTGGGAAATGTTTTGTAAGGTATGAACCATATTAGAAAGCAGATTGTCCATGGAATTACTGTTGTCCAAAGCATAGCTGTTGTCAGTGATTGTCCAGAAAGCGTGAATAATACAAGCAGGAAAGGTAGCGGGAGGATACCAAGCCAGTAACCCATGTAAGGCGTTATGGTCTGCATTGTTAAGCCGGCTATTCCCCCGTTGAGAGTATCTGCAAGCCATCCTACAAACACAGCTGCGACAGCTGCAAATCCCCCCTCAAACATTTGTTCTATGGAGAAGGCGGTGCTTCTTATTTCTGGTTTGGTTACCATAGCAACCAAGGGTTGAACTGCGGCAGGGCCAGACCAACTACTCAGAATCGCTGCGATGAAGGCCAAAATTGTGTATTCTGTTATTGACAGGGGCAAAACTAGAATCAAGAATATTAAAGGAATACCGGAGAAAACAGAAATCTGAGTTACAAAACCTTGGTGAGAAAGCCCCCGACTTCAAGTCGTGGGGATGAATCGCCAGAAAGTTTATTTGAAAGTAGGGTATATAAATAGTTGTTGGTAGCTGAAGGGTTTGGCTTGGGCTTAAGAGGCTAAACAAGATGCAGCCCCCATGAGGGTGCCAACATAGACGCCGTTCCCCTGAGGGAAGGGCGTGTTAACTGGGTGATGGCACACCCATTGCTTCGAAGGCTCCCGATGAGCCAGAAGCAAGAATCTCCCGACTTTAGTCACGGAGAGTGTCAATTTTTGCATCGCCTGAAATAGTTATATGTCGGAGGCCTGTACCCTACCACTACGCTTTCAGGCTACTCAATGTACAGAGTTTTACCCTCTACAGCTTTGGGAACACTCCCTATGCTCTTGATTTCGGCGCCCATTCCACTAGTGGACGAAATCTGCACCAACGTCAAAAGCGTAGTTCTTCGAGCGGCGATTAGTGAAGAGCAGAAGGGTACAGCACAAACAGCCACTTGCCGGAGAGGAAGAGACCTCGGTCAGCGACGAGGACCGAGGCTCATTGTGGAACCGCGTGATCAGGGAAACAAGAAGTCAGCACCTCAGAGGGCACTATCTCCTCGCCGACAAAATCGCCACAATCCTGGGACTCCATAGAGGCCTTTAAAAAGAGGAGTAGAAACACTGCTATAAAACCCCTTGAGAAGCTTGCTGCGATGCTCATTGTGAAGGAGACGGCGAACCTGAGCTTCGAGAAGCTTCACATGGAGGCGAGAGCCACAAAGCTACGATGCCCAAAACAGACCAGGCGGAGGAAAAGGATTACAAAGGCCACGGAGTCTCCTGCCAGTACCAACAGAACTGGGCAAAGACCAAAATCCCAGAGGAGTGCCTCCAAAAGACCCTTATGCTTCTAGATCAGATGGTTGCCCAGATGTACGCGGAGCGCTCTTAGGAGATGAAAATCTTGAAGAATACAGCATGTCCTCAAAAATGGTACACCTGCATCCTCCTTAGAGAAGTCCGGGTTGCCATGAGGATTATTCTTCGACACCAAATAGTCAGATACAATATTTTGACTAGGCTAGCAACGAACACTGTAGGGACTATAGACGCCCCACTGCTGAAGAATACGAGGGGTGCAAGAACCCTTCTGGAACAGGTACCACCAGGCTCAACCGTCTATATGGACTGTGAGTAAGGTGTCGAGTACAAATATCTGCATTCTCACAGGGGAGAGTACTCCTCATTTTGTGTCTTAAAGCAGTACCGGGAATGCCCTATAAGGGATACTCCGTTGCCAAGCTCAGAAGAACTTTGACTGGGAGAGATACCGCCGCTGTGAGCTTGCTTGGGAGACCCATGGGAGATAGGTGTGGCGAGGGACGGTGGCACGCTGAAGTACCGGAGGCTAGACAAGGTATGAAGTTGTCTTACTCTCAGGTACATAGCTCACAATGTTAATGTGTGGTTCACGCAACGAGCAATACTCTTCAGCAGATACAAACTTGGTAGGTGTACAGGACAGTACGTATAGGAGCCCAGAGCAGTTGTCACTGTCTGACCGCTCGGCTCAGTCGTCACGACAGCATAGCATCCGAATGGGAAGTGAATGAGGGGAAACAGAAACACTGTATGGGCTCAAGCAAAACTAATAAGCGTATAAGTACATCAATCTTTTTACATGTTTTCACGGAAGAAAAAAAGACAAAAATATCTTCCTCTTTGGGAAAAGGTAGGCAGAAAAGCTAGATCTACTTCCTGAGCTGGACAACAAAATACTGCAACTAACTCCAAAAAACCAAAAAGGAAACAAACAACCAACAAACAAAAAATAAATTAAAAATTAGGGAAGGAGACTCACTCAGTCTCCATGTCAACGATCCATTCCATAGCCTTCCGATCCGAAGTAGCCAGCTCATACTCTGTAGTCATCGTAAGGGCATCTCTAGGGCAGCTCTCGACACACTGTTCGCAAAACAAGCAGCGACCTAGGTCTACTCGTGGTAGTTTGCCCGCCTTATTCTTCAATTCTTCTGGATACTCTTTTGGCCAGTCTATCATTTCGATGGCTGCGGATGGACAGTCCTTAGCGCATGTGCCACAACCGACGCATCTTTTGAGGTATAATATGTGTCTTCCTCTGAGGCGTTCGAATGGTGGTAGTTTCTCGAATGGGTAGAATATTGTGAATGGTTTTTTTGGAAGGTTTTTTAGTAGTTCGGGTTCCATTGCTCCTGGTATGGGCATTTTTTCACGCTCCTTATATGAGTAGTGTTATCCATATTAGTAGGTTGTAGGTTGCTTGCCACTTGAATAGGTCGAAGTAGAATACAAGTTGAAGTATGAGTATGTTTAGGAATGCTAGTGGAATCAGATATTTCCAAGAGCCTCGGACTACTTGGTCTATTCTGAATCTTGCGAAGAGTGTTCTTAGGTTGGCTATTAAGAATATGATTGCGAATACTTTTATTAGGAACCATATGGTGCCGATTATGTATCCCAGTGGGAAGGCTCCCATTATTCTTTCTATTGTGGTTAGTCCTATTTCGCTTCCCGGGCCCCAGGGGCCTCCTAGGAATAGGGCTGCTGCTAGTCCCGCTGCCCATAGGTATTCGAGGTCGTTGGCTAGTCGGAATAGGGCTAGTTTTCTGCCTGATATTTCGGTTTGCCACCCCGCTACTATTTCTGTGTGTGCTTCTGGAATGTCGAAGGGTACTTTTTCAAGTTCTGCCATTTGGGAGATTATGAGTACTGCGAATGATATTGGTGCTACCAGTATGAAGGGTATGCCTATGGTTTGTTGGGCTTGGGTTATGTTTGCTATAGTTAGGACTGAGAATATTGTGGGTGTAGTTATAGGGGCTATTCCGAGGACTGTGTTTAGGAGGTTGTTGACTTGTACTGGTACTGAGTAGTAGTAGGCCACGATTATTGCTGGTGTTAGAGTTGATAGTACTAGTGGGATTTCGTAGGCGATGAGTTGCATTCCTGCTCTGGCTGTTCCTACTTCACTGAATCTGTCGATTGAGAACCAGCCGGTTAATATGATTGCTAGGACGTAGATTGTGGAGAGGAATAGTAGTACTATGAGGTCTCCTTCAAAGCTTATGATGCCTGCGCTTCTGTAAACGGGGATGAACATGAGCATTACCAGTGATAACGTTAGGGCAAAGATTGGTGTTGCCGCAAGGCTGCGGGCTTCTGCGCCTTTGTGCACTATATCTTCTTTGGCTAGAAGTTTTATTATGTCCGCTAATGGCTGCAGAATCCCGTGGTACCCGGTGTGGAATGGTCCTACCCGGTTTTGTAATCTGGCGTATATTTTTCGGTCGTACCATTCTGCAAAGAGTGAGACGACGCTTACGAATAGTATGCCTGGGAATATGAGTATTTTGAATAGGTCCAGTGGAAGGTTTACTTGTTGCTGGAGTAAGTATTGGATCAGTGTGATGAGGTTGCTATATTGTGGGAATAGGTATAGTATTATGTACCAGAATAGGTCAACTGCCATTTTTACCACCCTTTACTCTTTTTACCTCCCGTTCTTTTTGTAGAATTCGATGCCGTATCTTCGTAGGCTTTCTAAGTCCATTGTCCACGTTTTTTCTTTTTCGGTGTTTACGAATGTGATTCTGTCGGTGCAGCTAAGGCAGGGGTCTATTGATGCGATGGTTATTGGTACGTCTGCGATGTAGCCTCCCTTGAGCATATATTCTACTGAGGGCCAGTTTGCGAGTGTGGGTGTTCGGATTTTTACTCTTTCAGGTTTGTCGGATCCGTTGCTTTTGATGTAATGTATGAGTTCACCTCTGGGTGCTTCGTATCTGCTTAGTACTTCTCCTTCGGGTACGCGTCTTTTGAGTTTGAGTCTTATTTCGTCTTTGGGGAGATGGTCTAGTAGCCATTGTATCATGTTGCAGGATTGAACCATTTCTAGGATGCGTACTGCCACTCTTCCGAATACGTCGCAGGTGTCCCAGGTGACTACGTCGAAGGGTACTTCGTCGTAGGCTGCGTTGGGGTCGTCTTTGCGGCAGTCCATGTTGATTCCTGAGGCTCTCAGGGTTGGTCCGACGGCTCCTAGTTTGCGGGCGATGTCTGGTGGGAGCACTCCTATACCTTGGGTTCTTTTTAGGACGGTAGGTTCATTTATGCATAGTTTGAGGTAGTAGTTTAATCTTTCTCTAAAAATGTCCATTCCCTTTTTTATTTTTGGGATGTTTTCTTTGCTTATGTCTCTTCGGACTCCGCCTATGGTGTTCATTGCGTAGTTTACTCTGTTTCCGGAAATCATTTCGAGGAAGTCCATGACTAGTTCTCGGTCCCTCCAGGTGTAGTGGAGTAGGGTGTCGAATCCAATTTCGTGTCCTGCCACTCCGAGCCACAGCATGTGGGAGTGGAGTCTCTCCAACTCGCATACGATGGTTCTTATGTAGAGTCCTCTTCGGGGGACTTCTTCGTCAAGTAGTTCTTCAACTCCTTGGACAAATGTAGTTGTGTGTGAGTGGGAGCAGATTCCACATACTCTTTCTAGTAGGTATATGTCTCGGACGTATGTTCTTAGTTCGGCTGCTTTTTCTATTCCTCGATGGTTGTATCCTATTCTAACCTTTGCGTCAACAACTTGTTCTCCATCAACTTCAACTGTGAAATTTACTGGTTCTTTTAATGCGGGGTGTTGGGGTCCTATTGGTATTTTTACAGTCGACATTTTTACTCAACTCCTTCTGGTAGCCAATCTTTTCGGAGAGGATATACCCCCTCGGGCCAATCGTCTGGCAGTATTAAACGCTTCAGGTTGGGATGGTTCTCAAAAACTATTCCAAGAAGGTCGTGCGCTTCCCTCTCATAAAAATTGGCTGACGGTAATATATCAACTATAGTTTCAATCTTAGGGTTATTCTTAGGAATCTCTGTTTTAATGTTGGGATATGTGCGGTAACCCTGATACTTATAGAGGTGATAAACGATTTCGAAGGTTTCGCCCTTGTCAACTCCAGATATGGTGGTTACATGTTGTACGTCCCAGTTATCCTTCATCCATTGGATAACTTTGCGGTGGTCTCCCGGCTTTACTTTGATAAATATTCTTTTTGCCCTGGGAATCCACACTTCAACGGCTGCTCCAAACGCCTTCTCTATTTCTGCTTTTAGTTTTTCGTCCTCCTTTGAGGATGGCTTGGGTTTGGGCTTTGCTTTCTCAGCTTCTGGTTCTGACATTGCATTATCCTCCTTGCAATTTTCCTATGAGTTTTGCGACGGCGTCGATTATGGCTTCTGGTTTGGGTGGACATCCGGGCACGTACATGTCAACTGGAATTATCCTGTCGTATCCTCCCTCGATGTTATAACATCCTTTAAAGACGCCTCCAGAGATGGCGCAGTTTCCAACTGCAATCACAAATTTTGGTTCTGGCATCTGTTCGTATAGGCGTTTAAATCTGGGTGTCATCTGTTTGGTTATGGAGCCTGTACCAATCATGACGTCTGCGTGTCTCGGAGAACCTACCAGTATTATGCCGAAGCGTTCAATGTCATATCTGGGCATTAGGGCGGCGATAACTTCTATGTCACAGGCGTTACATGCTCCTGTGTTCATGTGAAAAACCCAGGGAGATTTTACTCTCGCCCAAGTTACAAGCTTATCCTTAAGTCCCAAATTTACACCACCTTCTCCTATCTCCTGTATAAGACTAACACTGCGGCTATCGTTGCAAATATTACGAATATTCCACCGTAGAGTGGATTTGCAAAGGCAGAGGTGAATATTATGAAGCCTGCTGTTTCAAGTATTGTGAAGAAAACAGCGTAGTAGAACAGTTGCAGTCTGAACTGGAATTTCTCGGCGGGATAGTTTTCTCCACAGGCGTATACCATGAGTTTTTCTTTGCTCTTCTTTCCTTTTGGCGCTAGGAACTTTGCAGAAACATATAATCCGCAGGCGCTGAGTAGGCTGATTAACAGTGCTAGTCCAAAAGTTAGTATTCCTGCCAAAGTGCTTTTGCACCTCCAACTCTGAGAATAATAGCGTTTAGATACATTCTCCTATTTAAGGTTTCACAATAACAGAGATTTGTATCGAATTAAAAGTTTTTCCATTGACGATTTTCCTATTTTTCCTCAGATTCTATTCCCCAAACCAACAACACTGCCCAGTATTGTGGACAAATTTGGTAACTTCCAAAAGCTACATTCACAACAACACTAGGAACACATGGCTCTCTGTTTACTCTATTTAAAATCATACTTGTATTCATATAGCCCACATTCCGCATCCTTTGTGATTTTTTGGTATTTTTTGTTTTTACCAGTTTCTGCTCACGTTTCTTGCGTGGATTTGGAGGTTTCCAAAAATTTTTTGATAAAGTCCAGCATTCCTCCTATAAGACTTATTCTGCAAAAATAGAAAAATAAACCGAGGGTGCGGAAAGTGGGATATAAACTTAAATAGTTAAACTCACATGAAAAATTGGACTTCAGGTTTCTACGCACACCTCGGTAAATCCCCAAGAAGGGTGGAGGGCTTCTCGTAAAGTAGCTATATAAAGACTCAAGGGGGATGGTCTGGGCTTCACAGCCTCTCCCATAAATAATCTATTGTTTCGTTTGATTCTCAAGCACATTTTACACAACGGTTTCCACAGTTTGGGCTCGTTTTTGTAAAATTTCTTGTCCTTTTCCGGCTCTAAACAGGCATTTTTACACCTCTAAAAAGCCGATTTGCGCCCTTGAAACTTTTTGAAATTTGTCCACAGTAGAATGAGCTGGGTTAAAAATGGCAATCTGTAAGAGGGGGTTTAGGACAATTTATATCTCCTTTCTCACAATTTTAAAAGGGACAAAAAAAGGGCTCCTGCCAGGAAGTTTAACAAAAAGTTATTTATCTTCTAATGACACGAAGAAAAGTTTAGTTTCAAAAATTGAAATCATATACTGCTAACCAAAACTGTTAATAAAATGGTTAGACTATGCTATACTATATTTAGTGAGGTGTGAAATATGGAAGTAACGTTTGATTTGGAAGGTGAGAAGGTAACTGTTAAACTTCCCGAAGACCTATATTACCACAATGATCACTGTTGGGTCAAGGTGGAGAATGAAAAAGCCAGAATTGGATTCGACGACTTCGGACAGGCAACTGCGGGAAAAATCCTATTTGTGAGGCTCAAACCCGAGGGAAAAACCATAGAGTTTGATAAAAGTTTTGGCTCCATAGAAACAGGAAAGTGGGTGGGTCCACTTAAGGCTCCCATTAGCGGCACCATATTGGAGGTCAACCCCGAACTTAAAAAGAAACCCACCATCATCAATGAGGATCCTTACGGAAAAGGATGGCTACTAGTCGTTAAACCGACAGATAACCTGAAGGCGGAATTATCTAAACTCGTCACTGGAAGTGCAATAAAGGACTGGATAAATAAAGAGATAAAAGAGCGTCTAAAATAAATAGAAAATCTGATCTTCCTTTTTTAGTCCCCAGGGGGTGCTTGAACTTGGAGGAGTGGAGGCTTTTAGACTTAGGTGCTCTACCTCCAATTGACACTCAAATTATTTACGAGGCAGTAGCGGTAGCCAGAAGCAAGGCTTTAGTTCCTGACACTCTGATACTCTGCTATCCCAAAAGTCCACTGGTCTGCATTGGATACCACCAAGAGCTGGAAAAAGAAGTAGATCATGCCTATTGCAAGTCTCAAGGAATACCCGTAGTTCGAAGAATCCTGGGGGGAGGAGCAGTTTACTTAGACCAAGGACAGCTCTTCTACCAGGTGATTGTGGATAAAAAAAGCCCCAAAGTTCCGGTTTCCATAAAGGACTTTTTCAGGAAGCTTTTGGAGGCGCCCACAAAAACCTATCAGGATTTAGGCATACCTGCCCAGTACAAGCCCATAAACGACATTGAGGTAAATGGCAGAAAAATCAGTGGAAACGGGGCTGGAACAGTGGATAATGTTGTGAACATTTTGACTGGAAACATCATTATGGACTTTAACTATGAAATGATGGTGAAGGTTCTAAAGGTTCCCAGCGAAAAGTTCCGAGACAAGGTGGCCAAAAGCCTTGAGGAGAGAATGACCACCATAAAGAGAGAACTTGGACACATAGTCCCCCTAGAAAAAATAAAAT
Organism: uncultured archaeon; assembly: GCA_964510585.1. Lineage (GTDB taxonomy): Archaea > Asgardarchaeota > Jordiarchaeia > Jordiarchaeales > Jordiarchaeaceae > Jordiarchaeum. The sequence continues at coordinate 52,607 of CAZECW010000193.1, forward strand.
CCCTACTCATAAAAAACTATGAAGAAACCCTAAACATAAAATTTAGAAGGGGAGCATTAACCAGCAACGAGCAGGAAATCATGAGGGATCTTAGGAAGAAATATGAATCCCAGGAATGGCTGAACCTCTCATATATGCGGCACCCCGACTTGGTTAGGCGGGTCAAAATTTCGGGTGCCACCTCTGTTTCTGAGTCTGCCTATAAAGCTCCTGGAGGACTAATAAGAGTCACCATGATAATCGAGGAAAACCGCATAAAGGAAATAATGTTTAGCGGAGACTTCTGGATATACCCTCAAGACAAGCTAGCTGAATTAGAGAAAAGCCTCACCATGGCCCCAACCAACAGGGAGGAAATAACCAAAATAATTCGCTCCTTCTATGAAAAAGAAGGAATAGAAACCCCAGGAGTAACCCCAGAAGACTTCGCAACAGTAATAAACCAAGCACTAGAATAAACATCTCCTGCCAAAACGTCTAAAACCTATCCTACAAATACGGTCGCCCTTTCTCTATTATGCCAAACTAGATTAGGATTTCTGTTTCCAAGATAAAAACTGGCAAAAGCTACCTTCCCTTAAAAAAAGGCGAGAGGAAGGAAGCAATAGGAGCAATGAAGCCAAACCAAAGCTAAGCGCTCCCACGTTTTTCCAAAATTGTTTTTTGCTTTTCAATATTTTTTTAAGTTTTGATGACACTTGCTTAACTAGCGTAGTTTAATTACGCTAAAATAATGGAGGTGTAAAGGCCTGGAAGACTATAGGTTAACGAAGGCAGTAACTCTTTATGGATGATCCTGTAAATTGCCTCAAACCAAGCTTCTGAATCTCTTGGAAAAAGTGGGCGTTAAAAAGGATCCCTCAGGCAGAGTTGTAGGAGGAATCGGAGAAGACGCAGCGGTCATAAAAATTCAAAAAGATTTGGTGCTCATAGAAACTGTGGACTTCATAACCCCCAACGTTGACGACCCCTACATTCAAGGCAAAATAGCTGCTGTAAACGTTACCAATGATGTGTACAATGTAAATCATAATGATTTACATGCATAAGCCATAGGTGGAACCGACGTGGTGAGCTTTCTTGCAATACTGGGAATTCCTGAGAACATGCCCCTCAAGATGGCTGAGGAGATGTTACGGGGGATAAACGACTTGATAAGTGAGTTGGGCACCACAACCATTACTGGGGGACACACCATAATAAACCCTTGGCCCCTAGTGGGAGGCGTAGCCTCAGGAATAGCCCACCCAGACCAGATAGTAACTCACAAAGATGCGCAGCCCGGCGACATACTCATACTCACCAAACCCTTAGGCACACAACCCGCAATGGCTGTCTACAGAGGATTACGAGACCCCGCCGTGGCAGAACAAATCCTGAAGTTGGTTTCTCGAAAGGAAGCAGAAGAAATGGTTGAAAAAGGAATTAAATTGATGACCACCTCAAATAAACCCGTGGCTGAGGTCATGAGGGTGGTTAAACCCCACGCTTCCACCGATGTCACAGGCTTCGGCTTACTCGGCCACACCCAGGGAATAGCGGAAAGCAGCAAAGTAGACATCACCATTCATACCCTACCCATCATTAAAGGCACCTTACAAATTTCGGATCTCTTTGGCTACGGCCTGCAATCTGGAGAATCAGCAGAGACCGCTGGCGGCATGATTCTCTTTGTCCCAAGTGATTTAAAGGAAAATTTGGAACACGAACTTGACAGGAGATCTGTAACCCATTACGAGATAGGAAAAACTAGTAAAGGGTCAGGAAAAGTAGACTTCAGCAAGGCAGAAATACTTGAAGTTTAAAGCGGCAGTAATGACCTGCAGACAAAACCCTTCATGGAGGTCTGCGGGGAACATTCCGCCTAGCAAGGTTGGTGCCGCCCCTACAAACTAATTAGTTTCCACACTGGTAGAAGCTTGAAGGAGCATTCCCCCTTCGTGGGTGTTGTTTTCAAATTTTTTATTCCTTTTCCGGGTCCAAACAGGCATTTTTCTGTGCTTCAAAAGCCGATTTGCGGCTTAAAACAACATTTTTCCTGCTTCCCGAAAATTTTCCACAATAGGTAGCTAGGCTGGCTGTGTCACACTTTTTTTGGGTTTTAACTTTAAAATTTTTGTTATAATAATATGCGGTTTCTGAATTTTAACGATTTTTCCAGTCACTAATCTCTTTCTGGGACCATTTTCGGCGGTCTTGGGCACGTAAGAGTTAAATATAACATTAAATCCAAACTAAAACGTTTTAAAAACAACAAATTACGTGAGTGACGGATAATTCGATTTGAGAGGCGACTTGAATGGTTGACCCTACAATTATTCACGTGGCTCTCATAGCTCTAGCAATAATTTTTGGAATAATCGCTGTGGAACTAAAAAGACTAGACCATGCAGTAATTTCATTCGCCGCGATGAATGTAGTCTTAGGGGCCCTATTCTACCTACTCTACGCTCCCTGGGTAGCAGTGTTCCAGTGGCTAATCTACGCCGGAGCCATAGTAGTTCTCTTACTAGTCACCGTAAGCCTCACCAGAGAAGCACGCGAGAGTGAGTAAAAATGGTTAGTGAAACCATAATAAAAGTCACAAGAATTCTGGCAAGCATAATCCTAGCAGCATTCGTCATAGCAACAGTAATAAAAGTGTTCTGGCTAACCCCCGGAGTCTTCTACCCCTTCTACCTATCACTATTCCCACCAATGGCAAACGCCACAACGCCAACCGCCGCAGTTTGGCAAATAGCATTCTTTGAAGGACAATACCTTTGGTCAAACAGAATCATCGACACCATGACACTAGCCATAGTGCTAGTCGCCACAGGAATTGGAGCAGCAATCATGCTCCGAGAAGAACCCGAAGAAGAGAAGGGAGTTGAAAAATAATGGCGTTACCCGTATCACCTACAGTTTATTTGGTAGGCGCAGCCATACTCTACGGAGTTGGACTATACTGCGTCACAACCAAAAGAAACGTCATAAAACTGGTAATCGGCATTGAAATACTGGTCGCAGCAGCCCACCTAAACTTCATAGCCTTTTCAGCATACAGATGGTTCACCCAATGGGCCCTAGGCATATTCTCAGTCTTCAGCAGCATGGGAATAACCGACAACCTCACCCTGACACTACTTGGATCCTACTTCATCACAGCCAACCTCTACACACCGCTCTACGTTGACCCCCTAGCACACGCCATAGTGATAATATCCATTGTTCTTGGAGGCTGTGTAGTAGCAATCGCCCTGTCCTTCATAGTGAACCTCTACAAGCACTACGGAACTCTAGACTCAGAAAAAATGAGAAAACTAAAATGGTAGGGATGAAAAATGATGATACCATATGCACCTTGGCTTGTTTGGATAATTCCCATGTTAGGAGCAGTCCTAACACCCCTATTTAGCAAAATCCACCACAAATTCAGAGACCTATGCGCCATACTATTCGCAGGCGCAGCAGCAGTAATAGCCATAAGCATGATACCAGACATATGGGCCGGATACATAACCCTACCCCAACCACAAATACTACTGGGACTAACAGCATTCCCCACATACCCCTGGGACATAACAATACCCCTAACCACAGACTGGCACATAATCATCAAGTGGATGGCACTCATACCCTACGACTGGACCTACCTCTGGATACCCAACATCCCCATAAACCCACCATCACAAATAGGAGTCTACCTACCCCAAGGACTATACGCAGGAGTACTAGTAGACCCACTAAGCATATTCATGGCCAACGTAACCGCATGCATAGGATTCCTAATAATGGTCTTCTCCCTAGGCTACATGCACGGAGAACCAGACCTAACACGCTACTGGTTCTTCATGAACTTCTTCATCGGCGGCATGATATTCCTAGTAATATCCGACAACCTCATCCAAATGTTCATAGGCTGGGAAATAGTTGGGCTCTGCAGCTGGGGCCTAATAGGCTTCTGGCACAAAGCCCGAGAACCAAGCCCAGTCCCCGACTACGTAACAGAGGGAGAGTACAACGCCTACTGCGGCATGAAAGCATTCATAACCACAAAAGTCGGCGACATAGCCCTACTAATAGCAATAGTAATCATATTCTTCGCCTCCGGAACCTTCAACTACGCCCAACTACAGCAAAACGCAGCAATACAACTCCTCAACCCACTAATAGGCCTCACAAGTAATGGTCTGGGTTGGGTGAGCAGCCTAGCCATAAGAGGACTACTCCCCGCAGTAGCCATACTATTCTTCGGCGGCCCAGTAGCAAAATCCGCACAGTTCCCACTAGACGTATGGTTACCAGAAGCCATGGCTGGTCCCACAACAGTCTCAGCACTCATACACGCTGCCACCATGGTAAAGGCAGGTGTATACCTAGTAGCCAGAATGCTACCCATATTCTTCGGAGTACCACACCTACTACAAACCCTAATAGTAGACCCCACACTATATACACTCTATGGCCTAACCCTCAACGCCCAACAATGGCTCCTACTCTACATAAACGTCCAAATGGGAATACAAATCTTCTTCACAACCGTTGCCATCATAGGAGGATTCACAGCCTTCCTCACAGCCAGCATGGGCCTAGTAGCAAGCGAAATCAAAAAAGTCCTAGCCTACTCCACCATGTCACAAATTGGATACATGATGCTTGCCCTGGGAATCGCTGGAATCTCTGGAGTCACAGCCATGGGATTTCTCGCTGGTACATTCCACCTCATGGCCCACGCCATCTTCAAGGCCCTATTGTTCCTTAGCGCCGGAGCGGTTCTCCACGCTGTGGAAACTAAGAACATGTTTGAGATGGGTGGCCTAAAAACAAGGATGCCCATCACATACGCCTGCTTCCTTGTGGGTGCTCTATCCCTAGCGGGCTTTCCAGGATTTGCCGGCTTCTTCAGCAAGGAGGCAATACTCGGCGCAACACTACAAGCAAACCAACTAATTCTCTTCGCATTGGCAGGAATTGTGGTAGCAATGACCACCTTCTACACATTCCGTATGTTGGGATTAACCTTCCACGGACCAGAAAGCAAACATGTCAAAAGCTACGAGAAGGAAAAAGGGCCAGTTCACGAGGCCCCACCAGTCATGTGGACACCACTAGTAGTACTGGCTGGCGGCACAATACTAGCTGGATGGTTTGAGCCAGTTTTCAGAAAATACTTCCTAGGACCATTCACCAACTACCTGCACAGTTTCCAGGAGCTTTTCCACGTACAGCCATACCTTCTAGGCGGGCTGATTTTCAGTGAAGTCCCCTATGGCCTGTCCGAAGAGGCAACTCTACTCTTGGAGTACTGGCACTACTTTGAGATGACCAGTTACAGCGGATGGCTGGCAGAACTGGCAAGCGCTTGGCCATCAATCCTGCTTTCACTGGGACTATTCGCTCTGGGCTTCATACCTGCTTGGTACTACTACATATCCCGAAGGGGCGCCGCAGAAAGAATAACCAGCAGCCGTTTGGGTGGAGCTATCTGGAAATTCTTGGTAAACAGGTGGTATATCAACCAGCTCTACCACATAGTTTTCGTCAAGGGATTCCTGGCGGGAATCGCTTGGCTCTACAGAAACCTGGAAGTCAAGGTTCTTGACGGATTCAACTACGCTACTGCAAAGTTGACCATAGTGGTAAGCGACAAGTTCAGAAGGACACAGACTGGAATAGCGTTCATCAATGCACTAATGATAGTTTTGGGAGTGACAATACTGGCAATAATATTTGTACTATGGTAGGAGGAATAAGAAATGATAAACAACATTTTAGCAAGCTACGAACTACTTGCATCAATAGCAGTACTACTAATAATGGGACCCATAGTTTACCTTATAGGAAAAAAGTCCGGCAAAGCTGCAAGATGGCTAGCCTTCCTAACCGCAGCAACATCAGCAGCACTCCTAGCACACATAGGAATAATTTTACTCGACCCCTACGCAGTATCCCTAACAGTAACAATTGACTCCACGACATGGACTTACAGCTTCATATACTCAAGCCAAATAGTGCCAACCGCCGCATTACAGTTCAATGTGCAACTCTACCCCTTCACCACTTCCCTCAACCAAATCCCATGGATATGGAACAACTTCGACCGAGCAATAGCAGTCCCCATGTATCAGGCATACAGTGTAATACCCGACTACCCATACCTTGTACTGCTCTCCATGGATCCCCTAAGCAACATTCCAAGACTTCCTTCGCTTACCGCTGGCCTACTCGCCGACGGTTTAAGCTATCCCATAGCCATACTCATCTCGGGATTGGGCGCCGCTGTAATGTTCTTCTCCGCCTACTACATGAAGGACGTAGAGAGTCCAGGAAGCTTCTTTGGAAACATGCTATTCTTCATCGGTGGCATGATTGGAGTAGTACTGGCAACCACAGTAATAGAGTTCTTCATCTTCTGGGAAGTAATGCTAATACCATCGTACATACTGGTGAACCAGTTCGGACTGACCGAGAATAAGAGCAGAACCGCCCTCAAATACTTCCTGTGGACCACATTCGGCAGCGTAATAATGTTTGTAGGAATATTCATGATGGGCGTAACCCTAAACACCTTCGACTTCCAACAAATGACCCTCAACCTAGCAGCAGCACAAACCGCATACGCAACCTACCTTGGCACACTCATACCCTTCGGAGCAACATTCAACCAGTGGCTAAGCCTATTCCTAACCGGACTGGTACTCGTCATACCCGCAATACTAATCTTCATCGGCTTCGCAGTCAAAATGGCAATATTCCCACTCCACACCTGGCTACCAGACACATATATGGAAGCACCAATGCCCGTCGTCCTACTATTAAGTGCGGCCATGACCAAAACCGCAGCCTACGGTATCGCCAGATTCCTAGTAATCTACATGGGCCCATCACTACAAATGCTCCAAGTAAGCCTAGCAATAATCGGACTAGTAACCGCAGCTTACGGCGGAATCATGGCATTAACACAAAACAACCTAAAGAAAATGCTAGCCTACTCATCTATGAGTCAAATGGGATATATTTTGTTCGGCTTTGCTATGGTTTCGGTGCTGGGTGTGAACGGTTCGCTTCTACATATTTTGAACCATGGTATTTGCATGGGCGTATGGTTTATGGTTGCAGCAATCATATCGAAGGCTACTGGCACCTTGGACTTCGATAAACTTGGAGGTTTGTCTGAGAGGATGCCCGCAGTGGCCGCAATTGCTGTTATCGCTGGTTTATCAGTAGCTGGTGTTCCGCCCCTACTGGGCTTCTCCAGTGAGTGGATGATCTTTGCGGGTGGCGTGATGGCCACTCAGTACCTGCTTACAGCATTGTTAATAGTGGCTACCGCAATCACACTGGGCTACTATCTATGGGCGGTTCGTCGGATTTTCTTCGGACCACTAAAAGAGGGACTTGAGAAAGTGACTACTCCTCGAAGCCTACTGGCTCCAATTGTAGTTCTAGCAGCCTTCATAATCGTGTTGGGCATAGCGCCAGCAATTGCCACACAGTACTTTACGCCGATAATCAACCAGATACTTGCGCCATGGTATGGATACCAACAAATACTGTATTTATTAGGAGGCCTGTAAAATGATAAGCGACATTAACTTACTGTATCCCATAATAATCCCAATTGGGACCGCGTTACTGGTACTAGGAGCTGGCTCCCTATTCGAAAAAGTGGCGGGAGGCAGACTCCAGAGAATTAGAGAAGCACTGGCAACTTTAGGCTTCGCGGCTACGGCAGTGGTTATTTATCAGCTGTACTGGGATCTTACTGTTCTGAAACTAGTATCTGACTTCTCACTCCTAGTTTGGGGCGTCTATATTACGCCCACGTTCTACTTTGAGTACATGCCTGGCGGCTTTGCATTAAATATGTTCATAAATCTGTTGTTGGGCGGCGCGGGTCCGTTGTCACTGGTCACAGCACCGCCTACGGGCTCTGTGTTCGCAGTAGACTTTCTAAGCATGCTTATGGCGGCGGCCTTCACCGGTCTGGGGCTACTGGTATGCATCTACTCCATAAACTATATGGAGCACGATACAGGAAAGACCAAGTATTATGCAGCGCTACTAGTGCTGGTGGGTTCTCTTAACGGAATAGTTTTTGCAGGTGACCTGTTCACACTATTCGTGTTCTTTGAAATGATGAGCATCACCGCCTTTGTCTTGGTGGGATTCAGAAAAGAAAAGTGGGAACCGGTAGAGGCGGGTTTCAAGTATCTAGTAATGGTGGCAGTTGGGAGCACTTTGATTCTCTACGCTAGCTCATTCATATATGGATACACTGGCACGCTAAACTTCGCCTACGTTGGAACCCTTATGAACGCTTTGGATCAGCTTCAATTGTACACTGGCAGACCTCTATTCTACCTGATAGTTGCATTTTTGATTGCGGGTTTCGGTGTTGAGTCTGCTATTGTGCCGTTCCACTTCTGGCTTCCTGACGCGCATCCGGCGGCTCCTAGCGGCATGAGTGCTATGCTGTCGGGTGTGGTGATCGCTTCTGGTGTGTATGCTTTGATTCGAAGCTTGACTGTGATGTTCCCAATTCAGTCCACACCATTCCCATATCTATGGTTCACGTTCTCCACAACTCCCTATAGTTACCCGTATGGTTTCCCATCCTTCCCCTATCCTTTTGACTGGAACTACGCACTAGTTGTACTGTCTATAATTACTATGGTTGTAGCTAACATCATGGCTCTCCTACAAAAGGACATTAAGCGTCTGTTAGCTTATAGCAGTATTCTAAACATCGGCTACATATTAATCGGCTTATCCACTGGGACCCTTCTGGGATTCACCGCTTCGTGGTTCCACGTAGTTAACCATGCTATGATGAAGGGACTCCTGTTCTTGTGCGCGGGAGCTTACCTGCATGCTACGGGGTCTCGAATGCTAGATGACCTGTCTGGTATTGGACGGAAGATGCCCGCTACAAGCATTGCTTTAGCTATTGGCTCTTTGGGGCTTATTGGTTTACCACCGTTCAATGGCTTCTGGTCTAAGCTGTTGTTGATTCTTGCACCGGTTCAGCTTGCCCCCTTCACCCTGAATGGTGCGGTCTGGATTACTCTGGCTCTGGTGGCAGTATTGGCTAGTGGCTTCTCAGCCATATATTACTTGAGGCTGATTCAGATTATATGGTTTGGTAAGGAGTCTGCAAAGGTCAAGGAGCTGGAGAAGTCGAGAACTCCACTTTGGATGCTTGTGGCTATTGTGCTACTGGCTGTGGGCTGCGTGGTTTTCGGCTTATTCCCAGGTGTGCTTTATGCTATATCAAATAGGGCGGCTGAGGCTCTATTCTACTTGCCAGCGTACTTTGGCGGAATCCTCTAAATCTAATTCAATACCTTTTTTATTTTTTTTGGGAAAAATTGTCCTCGTCTTCTAGCCCTTTTTTGAGTTTTTGCTTCTTGGTGAATCTTTTCGAGACCATGTTCTTAGGGTAGTATGAGCCTTGATTTTTTGGAAAAGATTTAATTGTTTATTCTATGATAGATGTTTCTGAGGGCTGATGTATGAGTCTAGGAAGAGATAGGAAGGATTCTAGGAGATATAGTGTTGGGAATATTGGTAAATGGTTGGCCGTCGGTTCCGAGCTTCCTGTTATGATATTGGCCGGTGTTTTTATTGGATATTATGTTGGGGAACAGTTCGGTCCTCCCTTTTCTACTTATTCACTTATACTTGGTGCTGCCTTTGGCTTTCTAGTCGGAACTTATAATATAATTAAGATTGTTAAAATTTGGGAGAAGAGAGAGATTTCCGAGAGAATTGATGGGAAAAAGCAAATTCGTACACCTCCTCCCTCAAAGGAATCAATGATAGTTAACAAAACAAGTACTGAAAAGGATTCTGAACTTTCTGATGATGAAAAATTTGAGAGGGTTTTAAGACTTCTGAAACTTCAAGCTGATCTGCTGGGTGAAAAGTCTTCTCCTGAAAATAATTCGAAATTTGAGGAATAGTTTTTATATGGGTAATTATCATAGTTGTCCCTGTCTCAAAAAGCGTCATTGGCGGGGTAGCTTATGAGTGTTCTAACGGCTTCACAATATGCACAAATTAACGCAAAGGTAAGAGCTCTTAAATCTAAAATGTTAACTGTAGGGGACTACGAGAGGCTGGTGCAAGCCAATAATATTGACGATGTAATACGTCTCCTAAGCACAACACCCTACGGTGAGAAAATCGCTCAGGTTGATCTGAGGCCTCCTTTTGACCTAGATTCCCTAGATAAAATTCTCAACGAAGATCTGATTAAGAGTTTTGACCTATTAATAGGGGCTGCCTCGGGGGCAGCAAAACATTACTTGAAGCTTTATAAAGAAAAGTTCTACTTTGACAATCTTAAAGTGGTACTCAACGCTGTGCATAATAAAATACCTAAACAAAAAGCTATGCAGTATATTCTCTCCCTATCCCCCGAGGAGGATGAATCGCTTAAAACTCTTTTAGACTCGCAAAATCTATATCAAGTTGTTGACCAAGTAAGGAACAGGAAAGCTAAAGAGGCATTAACTGCGGCTCTTCCACAGTTTGACAATATTAAAGTGCCCATAGTTCTTGAAAACGCACTAGACGCTAAGATATTTGGAGAGCTATGGAGAAATATTAGTAGACTGTCGCAATCAGATAGAATTAACATAAAACCAATAATAGGAACAAAAATCGATGTTATAAATATTTTAACTATTATGAGGTGTAAATTTCTAAAGCTTCGTCCAGAAATAATAGATCAACTAATTCTACCAGTTTTTTACAAGGCTGAGCAGGCTATCAGAGAATCAATTGGAGCACAAAACCTGGAAGCTGTACTAAATATCCTATCTTTATCTGACCACCGATACTTAGCCTACAGAGCAAGAGAAGCATATGAACATGAGAAATCCATTTTCAGTATTGAACACGCTTTGAATGAGTACTACATTCAGATAGTCTACTCAACATTAATTGGATTCCCGTTTCACATAGGTGTTCCCATATCTTATCTTGAGCTTAAAGGCCAAGAAATCCGAAACATTAAAATAATAATTGTCGGGAAAGTAGAGGCGGTAGAACCAAGCAAAATACGCGACTTACTAATAATCTTCTGAAATGAGGTGAAAAAAATGAACAAAAAAATCATATTTCTTCAATTGGCGATAGCACTAGTACTCATAATTACAGTTTACACAACGTTCGTAGTTGCACAAACCTTCGACTTCACTCCCTTTGCTAAATCCACGGTAGGTGCAGGAGCAGGTATGGCTGTGGGTTTGGCGGGCCTCGGAGCTGGTGTGGGCATGGGTACCGCTTCGGCGGCGGCAATTGGAGCTATAAGCGAAAAGCCAGAGATGTTTGGTAGAACTATCATCTACATTGTTCTAATTGAAGCTATTGCAATTTATGGACTGGTTATTAGCTTCTTGTTGTTGGGTTACCTGTAAGAATTTTCAAGAAATATTATTACAAATTTTTTTAATCTTTTTCCTAAAATTCTACAAAAACCTGCGTTAGGCACATTTCTTGGGATTCTGTCCGCCCATCTATTTAGCTCTAGTAAGTTGAGTGTGTTAAATCTAACTCCGAACGTTAGGCCGAGAAACTTATTATGGTTACAAGGATCTCACATTTCACTGTTTCTCATTGCTATGTAAAAATTGGAGGTGCCGCATTTTCATTTTCCCAAGCATTGTATAGATCATTAGTTCTCTTTGTTTCTTCATAACAGTTTCAAAATAAGTGGACTTAAAATAGTCGAGCCAAGTCGGAGGCTGCAAAAGGGTCGAAAAATAAGATGTTGCGAAAAATTTTTTAGAAGATAACTTTTGCTACTTTTACCCTCAATTCTTTGATGTTTCGCTCCATTATTGATTCAAAGGTGTTATCAATGAAGATGCTTCTATCTTTCTTTCTTACTAGGCATCCGCCGATGGCATCTATTGTTTCTTTTGACACTATTATACTAGTTGGATTTTTGGTTTCTGATCGCACTTTTTCTGCTATGGATGAGATATCCTTCAGGTGTTTTTCATGCCCCTTTGGCACTAGTACCTCTAATTCTCCTCCCCCAATTCCTATCGCTGCTTTTTGAATTAGCCTTTCTAGAATACCCTTATATTCTGACGAGGCCGTTAACTCCTTCAGTTTTTCGTTGGCTTTCTGAAATGCTTGTTCGATTAGTTGTTCTCGCGCTTGTGTTTTCCTTTGTCTTGCTCTGAGTTTTGCTTCTGCTAATTTTCTTCTTTTGTATCTTTCTGCCTCTTCCAATCCTCTCCTGACTATTTCATCTGCTCTCTTTTCTGCTTTGGATATAGCTTCTTCCTCGATTTCTTTTGCTCTAATTTTTGCTTTTTCTATTATCTGTTTTGCTCTTTCTTCTGCGTCTTTTTCGATTTTACTTTTTATTTTCTTAAGTCTTTCCGACTCTGGCTCCTCTTCGCCCTCTACTATACCTTCTTTGATAACTTCTTCTTCTACTGTGTTCATTTTAATCATCCCCCAACTATTGATTCTACGATTACCTTAACTGCTTCATCGACTTTTTTCGAACCTTCAGAAATTATTTTTTCTACTTCTTTTTCTACTTCGCCTTTTATTCTACTGATTTCTTCTTCGACTTCCTTTTCTACTTGCTTCATTATTTCTTGAACTCTCTTTTCAGCAGCGCTAACTTTTTCTTCCATTAATGTGTCTCTTTTCAACAATGCATTGTTTTCTATTGCCTTTGCCTCACTTTCTGCTAAAGATATTCTTTTCTCAGCTTGCTCTTCAGCAATTCTGATGGCTTTCAGGATATCGGAAACCAAAGCGTTCACCTCAAACTCTGTTTTCACCTTTGAAGTATTAGCTTTAACTATTTAACAATAACGCCTAATTGTGGGCACAGTTAACCCGGCGTCACTTATTGTGGGTAGGTTCGTGATATGTAGAAATGCCTTGATTTTAAGATGGAATGGGGTTAAGGTTGCGAAACATGCTCATTTAAAGTATAAGAATGTGAGAAAAAATAACAAAGAAGCACCAACCACACAATAAGAAACATCGTGGAAACTGTTGCATTCACGCTGAGAAGGCGCCTTAAGTATGTGGGTTGTTGGGATAGTTCGAAAAGAATAATTGCTCTCGAATCCATCCCAACGGTGGTGAACCCCACATGTCAAAACTCGTGTTTGAAGCATTTAAATTTAACGAACAACTTGAAATTCTCACCACCTCCCCAGAAGCAGATTACCGGCTGAGAGGAAAAATAGAGCCCGGACTACCCGGAAGCAGCCTGGAGAGCAGAGCCCTCTTCATAGAGAAACTGGTGAACGGAGACCCAAACTTCTTCCCAATAGACGCATTCCAAGTGGAAACAGA
>CAZECW010000194.1:0-3509 GCA_964510585.1 uncultured archaeon
GCAGTGGAGATCTATGCAGACCACCTCTCCCTTCCTCACCTTCTTGTTGCTGGGCGGTGTACAGGCACACTTACTCAGGGCTCCACGCTCCCCAGAATAGATTTCGTCTCCCCCAGTTACTGGCCAGTTCCACATAGAACCCAGCTCCCGCATTTTCTTCTCTCCCGCCCCCACTATTGCGGTTTCCGTAACTCCCACATCCAAAACTTCCAGAGCCGCCTGCTGACCTGCATCTGCAATCTGAGCCGCCTTCCTGAGCAGTTTTATTTCCTCCGGCTCCTTTATGACCGCGACCTCATTTATCACGTCTGAGCCGTCAACAATCTCCGCTTCAGGTAAGCATTCTGTTAGAGTCTGATACTCTGCGTGTGTGATTAATCCCTCCACAAGCCTTGGGGAAAGGCTCATCTCTATCCCAATTGTGGCATTTTGAAGCTTATTCTCTTTAACTCTATTGGCAATTTGCTCCATCCAGGTTATACCTTTAATGGGACCCCACTCATACACATCTTTTATCCACGTTTCAGTTTTTACCCTTGAAGCCTCAACGACTGAGGGGTACACTGCCACTTCGCCTTCCAAGGGAACATAGACTGCAGCTCGGTAAGGGATAAAGGTTCCCGAAACGTAGCACACACTGGAAAGTCTTGTGCCCACCAGAATATCTATACCCTTCTTCTCCATATTGGCCCTTATTCTCTCAATTCTCTTCTCAAAATCGAACTTCGGCTTCAAAACATTCACCCCTTTAATACATAAAAGGTAATAAGTTACCAATTGATAGGAGTTAAAAATCTTTTTAAAAATTTGCAACGTCGAGATAAAGAGGAGTCTGTTTATGGAGGGAGGGACTCGGGTTATTTTACTTTTTCTCCGCAGTACTTGCAGAATCTGGAGTCCCAATCAATTTCCATGCCGCAGAATGGACAAAAACTCACATTTGATTTTGGTACTTTCGTGAAACCGCTTGAAAAAATGGTTTGAATCATTAGGCAGAGGTTTTTCCAAGAATCTTCTAGCTTTGCCTTCTCACTTTCGAAAGCCTCTTCGTCCATCACCCCATTTTGGAAAAATGGTGTAATCTCATAACTTACAGTTATGGAAACATGTTTCTTATCCTTCCTGAAAATGAGGGGCCCCACCGAGTCAGCGTAGCATAATTTCTGACTAATAAGGATTCGGCCTCCCTCCAAATCCTTTTCGACCACCATGAATCCCAAATTGCAGATAATCTCCTCCATTAGGTCGAAGAACTCCTCCTCTGATAAATCAACATCATTAAATTCACCCAACCAGCACAGCTCAGACAATTCCAACACCAGCAAAAATTATAAAACGGCCGCCAGCCGGCTACCATTCATTATTCGAAACTCATAATCCACATATATAAAAATTTTGAACTCCATTTTTCGATGACGCAGGAAAGTCCGGCTTTGAAAAAGGGTTATTTAAACGCCTTCTTTTCCAATTAGGGAGCCCAAAATAAGGCTCTGTTGAAGAATTTTTAATTTTTTCAAAGTAATGGTTATTTTATGAAAATTTTTCAAATTAACAACGTAAATTTACAAAAAATTCATCAAACCACATAAAAATTGAAAAAACAAAACTTTTTCAACAGAGCCAAATAAGGGGGCAAAGCAAATTAACTCTGCATCATCCCTACGCTGAATGCACACGACATTCTCAACCTCCAAAAACAGAAAAAAGAGGGGAGCACCAGTTTTATATCATTTTGATTCTTAACTATGCACTGTTTCTGCATATTTTTTTAGCGCCTGTTCAACCCTTCCTCTAAAATAAAATGCGACTAAAATGTTGATTGCCAAGAGAAGCCCAAAAAACCCTAAACCTGTGTTTAACACGAATATTCCAAGCCCACCAAGAAGTGCTAGTAACCAAATCAGGGATAGCATTACATTAGTTAGTGTAAGAGCGGCGACAATTAACTTTTCACTCTTAGACCCTTGAACTATAAAAGATTTGACTCCTTCACATACCTTACCAAACTTTTCGAATCCCCTAACATCTTTAAAAGGACGAGTAAAAGATACTCCCAAGCTACCAATTACTGCAAGGGGTAAGAAAATGAAAAAGAGCAACACCACATATACCACAAACAACGTTGTAGCAGTAGAAAACGGAATCACAAGTTCGCCACCCCATTTTATCCCAAGAAAAGTGTACTCAAACACTGCATAACCTATGAAAAAAAGGACGAGCCCAGGGAAATAAAATAAAGCTCAAAGGCGACGGAAACAAGTAACGGTACTAAAGAGAGTACAACCAATATCTGGAACCTTTCCAATGCACTTCTCGTATCTAAATCACGCCAAACCAACATACCATCAACTCCAAAAAAGGGAAAAAGGGGGGAATACCAGTTTACTCCTTTGATTTTTAGCTATATTTGGACTGTTTCTGCATAGTTTTTTAGTCTTCGTTCAACCCTTCCTCTAAAATATAGTGCGACTAAAATATTGATTGTCCAGAGAAGTCCCAAAAACGCTAAACCTTTGTTTAACACTAATATTCCAAGCCAACCAAGAAAAAACAGTGAAAAAAACAGGAACATCAGTATCCAGATTAGTGTAAAAGCGGCGACATGTAACCTTTCTCTCTTAGACCCTCGAACTATAAAAGATTTGACTACGTCACTTACCTTACCAAATTTTTCGAATCCCTTAACATCTTTAAAAGGATGAGTAAAAGCGGCTGCCAAGCTACCAATTACTGCAAAGGGTAAGGAAATGAAGAAGAGCGCCACCAAAAACACCGTTGTACCAGTAAAAACTGGAATCACCCATTCGCCACCCCATTTTATCCCAAGAGAAGAGTATTCAAACAATGCATAACCTGTGAAAAAATTGAACGAGTAACCTAGGAAATTAAAATAAATAGTAAAAGTGATGGCAACAAATAACGGTACTGAAGAAAGTATAACCAATATCTGAAGCCTTTTTAACGCACTTCTCGTATCTAAATCACGCCAAACCAATATACTATCCATCTCCTAAATAAGGGAAAAAGAGGGGACAGTACCAGTTCCACACTCCTCTGATTTATTTGCTATAAAAACATGTTTTCGTTCTTTGTCTAAGAAGCGCAGCTTATGTACGTTTTTAACTATGTTTGGGCTGTTTCTGCATATTTTTTTAGTGCCTGTCCAATCTTAATTCCAGAATATGCAAAGCCTATAAAACTGATAAGGAAAAGAATTAAGAAAATCGAATGATAAGAGGTCACTATTATTCCGAGCCGCTCAATAGAATATAGCGACCCAAAAAGATATGTCGTTATGAGGGTTAGCGTGTGCGCAAAGATAAGTATTTTTCCTCTGTTAAATCCTTGAGCTATAAAAGATTTAATTCCTTTACAAAACCTTGGCGAGAAAGCCCCCGACTTTAGTCGTGGGGATGAATCGCCAGAAAATTTATTTGAAAGTATGGTATATAAATAGTTGTTGGTAGCTGAAGGGTTTGGCTTGGGCTTAAGAGGCTAAACAAGACGCA